>JBFWTA010000170.1:0-5796 GCA_050248075.1 Bdellovibrionales bacterium
TACCGAGATTCTCGAGCATCTCGCAAATACGCATTTCGGCGGGTATGTCGAACGCAATAATGGCGTCGAGGAAAAACGCTTTCATGCCGAAATGCTTTTCGTGCATAAAAACTTCCGCCTGCTTCTTCTGACCCGCCATGTGAACCTCAAGGACGTTCCGGCCGAGCTGGCCAAGCCGGGCGCGGTGGCGCGGCCGCTGAAGGCGCTGATCCGCTTTCTCCGCGATCAGATGGATATCTTCGAACCCCGCATCGCCATACTGGGTGTCAATCCGCATGCCGGGGAACTCGGCGGCGAGGAAGAAAAGAAATATCTTCTTCCTGTCATTCATGCCGTCAACAATATTGGCGCCACGCAGCTGGAAGGCCCCTTTCCTGCCGACGGCTTCTTCCGCGGCTTCGATGCCGCACGTCCGGCTTATGACGCGGTCGTCGCCGCTTATCACGATCAGGGCCTTATCCCTATGAAAATCCTGGCCGGACATGCGGCCGTGAACGTCACGATCGGCCTGCCTTTCCTGCGCACCTCCGTCAGCCACGGCACCGCCGACGATATCGCGGGTAAGGGAATCGCGAGCGAAGCCAGCCTGATGGCCGCCCTTCACGCTGCGGTAGATATGCTTTAAAAACGGCGCATGCCCGCCCGAAGACAAGCGCAAGAATCCCTGCCCGCAGGACAAAGGCCGCCCGAGGCGCGGGACTGGCTGCCTTTTCTCTTTATTATTGCCGCTGCCTTTCTTGCCTACGCGAATGTTTATCCGAATGAATTTCTGCTCGATGATGAAATGGACATCATCCAGAACGCGCGGCTGCGCGACTGGCATACGCTTGTCGATGCCTTTACATCCTCCTTCACGGCCGGCGCGGGCAACCGGGATATTTTTTACCGTCCGCTGCAGACATTGCTCTATCTTTTTATCTATAAGGCCTTTGGTTTAAATACCGTTCCATTTCACATTCTCAACATTACGCTGCATGCCCTGAACGGCTGCCTTGTCTATGCCCTGGGAAGAAGACTGGGATTCAAGCCGCTGGCGGTTGTGCCGGCCACCCTTCTCTGGCTTATGCACCCGCTGTTTGTCGAATCCGTGGCCTATATGAGCGGCACCGCGGATCTGCTTTATGCCGCGTTCAGCCTTTTTGGCCTGCTGGTGCTGTTTCCCGATTTTTCCTTGCGGAAATACATGCTTGCGGCGCCAGTCTATTTGCTGGCGATGCTCGGCAAGGAAACGGGCATCCTGTTTCCTCTCCTCTCCTTTGCCTGCCAATATTATGCGGGCAAGCACCGCTTTGAGTTCAAAAACTATTTAAAGGCATGGCCCCTGCTGCTTGCCGCCGGCATTTATTTCGTCATGCGCCATAATGCGCTGGGAGATAATTACGACTTCTACAAGCAATCGAATATTTATACCGAAAACATTCTTTACCGGCTTTACACATTCCTCGCCACCTTGCCGGAATATATCAGGCTTTTTGTGTGGCCTGATCCCCTGTACATGGACCGTAACTTTCCTGTTTATACCCAGCCCCTGCAGGGGCCGGTGCTGGCCGGCGCGGCCATTCTTCTCGTCTCGTCCGCCTGCATAATACTTGCGCGTCGTCGCGGCGCCTTGCCGCTTAATTGGGGGTTAATGTGGTTTGCAGGCGCTCATGTTCTTCACACGGGCGTGTTTCTGCCGCTCAACAGCCTTTTTCTCGAGCACTGGATGTATGTGCCGGCCATCGGTTTTTTTCTCGGCGCGACACAGTCTTTAGCCTTGCTGCTTGAAAAGGCATCGCGAAAAATAACCGCCGCAACGATTGCCCTTGCTTTTGTCGCCGCGGCGGCTCTGGGCGCGAGGACGTGGGATCAAAACAAATACTGGCGCGATCCGATAGTTTTTTACACGCATATCATCGAAAGCGGAACCGTCTCCGCCCGCGCCCATAACAATCTTGCCAATGCTTATGCCGAAGGACACCAGACCGAAAAGGCCATCGAACATTTGCGCATCGCCATTTCACTTTCCGACAAATTTCCCCAGACGCATCATAATCTTGCGCTTGAGCTTTTACGCATGCCGGATAGCGAGAAAAATATCGACGAAGCGATTGCGGAGCTGAATCGCGCCGTTCAGCTGAATCCCGAATTCTTTCAATCCTATGAGTTGCTCGCCAATATTTATGCTTATCGGGGCGACCGGGCGAAGGAAACCGAGAACCGCACCAGGGCGCTTGCGTTACGCAAGCATTTCCGTGTCCCCGCCGAGCATTATGCCCAGCCGCGTCTTACGTCTTCCTCAGGCCTCATCCCATGATTCGGGCTTTTGTTAAGTAGCTGGTTTCTCACCATAAAGTTATATTTCACACCACCCCCCACGGTTGCATCCGGTAATCCGCACTATCGCATGTATTTGATTTAACGCCATAATTACGTTCGCCGGTGCGGAGAGCAATTTTTTAACTATATTTCGAGGAAACATTGTTATCCTGCCAGTCAGAGGTACATACCGTGCGCCCATTATCGGTTTCAGCAAGCTTTCTGCTTATCGCGCTGCTTGGCGGCGTCGTGCCCGGTCCCGCGCGCGCCGCGCCGCTCAACACGGCCGCCCCCGTCCCCGAGGAGGCCGAGCAAAAGCCGTCCGAACAGGCCAAGCCCGCCAGGGTCAAGATCGTGCCGCATCGGGCGATTTATAATATGTCGCTTGCTTCCGTAAAGAACGGCAGCAACATCACGGGCGTATCCGGCCGCATGTTTTTCGAATGGAGCGATGTATGCGACGGCTGGGCTGTGCAGCAACATCTTCAGCTGCATTTCAATTACGCCCAGGGCGACCAGAGCAACGTCACCAGCACCGTCATCAGCTGGGAATCCAAGGACGGCAAGCGTTATAACTTTAATGTGCGCCGCCTGAATGACGGAAAGGAAACCGATATATTCCGCGGCAAGGCCGTGCTCGCCGCCGATGGCGGGCATGTCACCTACACGTCGCCCAAGGATAAAACGCTCAAGTTAAGCAAGGGCGATATTTTTCCCTCCACCCATACCGAACTTCTTATCCGCAACGCCCTGTCGGGCGAAAAACTGTTCACGCGCCGCATCTTCGACGGTTCGGATGAAGAAGGCATCAGCGACATCAGCGCTTTCATCGGTCCGCCGCTTGGCGAAATCGAGACCACAGATCTGAGCCCAAAGCTTAAGGATAACCCGCTTCTCGACCAGCCCGGCTGGCCGATACGCCTGGCCTTTTTCAAGCTTAACACCGAAACCGGAGAGCCGGATTATGAAATGAATCTCACGCTGCTTTCGAATGGCGTGGCGCGCGAGATGCGGCTGGATTACGGCGATTTTTCAGTGGGCGGAACCTTGAGCGACATCGAAGCCTTGCCTCCCGTAGACTGCAAGAATTAACCCGAAAACTTAAGACCGGTTTTCCCGAGCGGGGAAAACCATACCCGCAGGCGAACCGATTACCGGAAACCGTATGGCCACAGATTCAGCAAAACTTGTTCTGATTGTCGAAGACAACGATCTCAACATGAAACTGTTTCGCGACCTTCTCGAAGCCCAGGGCTATCGCACGCTGCATACGCGCGAGGGCATGGATGTGCTGCCGCTTGCCCGTCAGCATAAACCCCATCTCATCATTATGGATATCCAGCTGCCTGAAGTGTCCGGCCTCGACATTACCCGTTTCCTCAAGGAGGACGCCGAGCTTAAATCCATTCCCGTCATCGCCGTGACCGCTTTCGCCATGAAAGGCGACGAGGAAAAAATCCGCGCCGGCGGCTGCGAGGACTATCTTTCCAAACCGATTGCCGTAAAAGACTTCCTCTCCAAGATAAAGCGGCATCTCGAGCCGACCAGCGCCAGTTAAGGAGCCGCCCGCATGTCGGCCCGCATTCTCGTCGTTGACGATAACCCGCTTAATGTGAAGCTTCTCGCCGCAAAGCTGGCGCATGACTATTATGTCGTAAGCACCGCCAGCGACGGGCTGGAAGCCCTGGAAAAAATAGCCCTGGAAAAGCCCGACATCATACTTCTCGATGTCATGATGCCCAATCTGGATGGTTTCGAAACCTGCCGCCGCATCAAATCGACGCCCGGCATGGCCCATATTCCCGTTATCATGATAACCGCCCTTTCGGACGTCGCCGACCGGGTCAAGGGGCTGGAAGCCGGCGCCGATGACTTTCTGACAAAACCCATTAACGATCTGGCCCTTATGGCCCGGGTGCGCTCCCTGCTGCGCCTGAAAATGATTATGGACGAATGGCGGTTGCGCGAGACCACCGTAAGCTCGTTCATTCGCGACAACGCCTATGACGATCCCAATATCGGCATTTCCGGCGGCTCGGCCGTTTTGCTGGAAGACTCCTCCCCGGATCGCGATCTTATTTTGAAAACCCTGACGCGCCTTGCGGTACGCGTGACATTCGCGGCAACCGTCGCCGATGCCGTCGCCGCAGCCCAGAACGGCGATTGCGACATGGTGTTTGCCAGCCTCGACCTCAAGAACGAAGACGGCCTGCAGATCTGCCCGCAGCTGCGAACGCGCGAGGCAACCCGCCAACTGCCCATTCTGCTGTTAACCAGCGAAAGCGAAATTGCCCGTGCCTCGAAGGGGCTGGATCTCGGCGCCAACGATTATCTGTTGCGTCCGCTCGATCCCAATGAATTGCTGGCGCGCGCACGCACGCAGTTGCGGCAGAAACGCCACAGCCAGCGCATGCGCGATAACTACGAACGCAGCCTTTCGCTGGCGCTTGTCGACCCGTTGACGGGTGCCTTTAACCGCCGATATCTGGAAGCCCACATCCCCAAGCTTGCCGCGCGCTGCCGCGCTGTCAGCAAGCCGCTTTCCGTGCTTATGGTCGATATCGACCACTTCAAGAAAGTCAACGACGCCCACGGGCATGCCGCCGGCGATCATGTTTTAAAGGAAGTCGTCAACCGCATTACCCTGGGCCTGCGGCCATCCGATCTGGTAACGCGTCTCGGCGGCGAGGAATTTGCCATCATCATGCCGGAAACGGATATCGGCTCTGCCCTGAATATCGCCGAACGCCTGCGCAAGCGCGTTGCCAATACGCCTGTCGAGGGTGCGGACGGCGCACCGCCCATACCGGTTACCGTAAGCATTGGAATTGCTGTCGCGGAGCCGGATGCTAATGAAGAATTACAGGCCCTTTTCCGCCGCGCCGATCAGGCCTTGTATGAAGCCAAAAACACGGGCCGTAATCGCATTGTAAGCGAGAAGACGGGCAGCAGCCAATAAGCTTCCGGGTAGCCAGCAACCTCAGAAGAGCTGAAGGTTATTGGCTATGGTTAATTAACAGGCATTCTAAATTTGTCAGATCGTTAACTGTTGGTCCAAGCGATAAAAGCCAGAATTACTTTCATCTGATTGTGCTAGAGCATATCCTGAATAGATGAATCCTGTATCGCCTTAAGGGTCCTCCGCCCCAAGGTGCGGGGGATAACGTGGCTCGAGCTGATATATCTATCTAACGGGGATACGCTCCAATGCTTTTTATTAAAGTGATATAATGAGCTTTCTATCCATAATTAACAGGTTCAATTCCATGCGCGGACAGCCTTCTGAACCGTACAATCGATATATTAATCTGGATGGCTCGACATACAGTAATTCACCCCATTGGTCGCGACACATTCAAAGATTTGCCACTATGCCTAGTGTCAAGGCAGGAGCAATATCTACGCTTTTCATAGCGGCTGCTCATGCTCTCCTCCAACCCGAAGCAACCCAGCAGACTGCGTTTATTAAAAAGACGCTAGCTGATTTTCCATGGGTTT
>JBFWTA010000171.1:0-5765 GCA_050248075.1 Bdellovibrionales bacterium
GGGCCGAGAAACAGGCCGCCCAGCTGGACGGTGATCGGCACCTCGATGCCGCTATGGCCGTTGATGTCGGATTGCTTGGCGAGCAGGCGGAGGGCAGAATTCAGCATGCCGGCCTGGTTCCTTGGAATGTAATCGTTATCGAGCAGGGTTTTCACGACGGCCTCGTGATTGCCGATCTGGCTTGAGAACACGCCTTCCGGCTGAAGGTCGTCGTCAAGCGCCAGGGTGCCTTTGGCGTTGAACACCAGCGGGCCCCATTTCAGGAAGAACTGGTCCATATCCACGGCGCCGCCGGCGCCGTTCCATGCGCCGACCGCGTCTTTCTTGCGCGGGTCGGGCGGCGGGCCCATGACGCGCATGGAGGCGACAAGGCTTTCGACATGCGCGCCGAAGGGGCCGTCCATGCCGGGCGGCAGGGTCATGTTGTCGGCGGAACCGGCGAGAACCAGGCCGGGCTGCGTGTAATCCTTCGGCGCGGCGAGGGGGCGCTCGATGGCGATGGCGAATTTATCCGCGCTGAAAAACGGCTCGCCGCCCCATTGCGCCCTGGCGTTCAGGATTTCGAGATTGACGAAATGCCATTCGCCGCGGCTATCGAGTTCCGTGCGGTTGCGCACCGCGAGATCGGTGGTGATGAGCAGGGTCTTGCGGTCGCTCAGGGGGATCGTGAGTTCGAAGCCGTGCTTGAGCTTGCCGCGCAGGCGCTGCCACTGCCAGGGAAAGGCCGAGAGCGAAACATCCTGCGCGTGGATTTTTATGCCGTCGGTGTTTTGCAGCACGAAATTGGTGAAATGCAGGCTCACCGCGCGCGGAAAGCCGTGGGTCACGCGGTTATCATAGGTGACGGTATACCCCTGCGCCCGGTGCGCCTCGATCCAGCGGTCGATGAAACTGCGGTATTCCGACGCCGCCACCATCCAGATGCCCCACCACAGGACGAACATCGACGCCAGCATCACGGAGGCTGCGACGACGGTGCGTTGGATTTTGGCCCGGTTAAAAATCATGCAGGAAAGACCGGCGAGAGAATCATGTCTCCATCATCGGGGGCTGGAGGGTTACATGCAACATTTGCATGCTGCCCTGCGGCACCCCATGCCGGGGCAGCCTTTCAGCCGGCCAGCCCCTCTGTTCTGGGCGAGGGAAAAGCCGGGCGGTATAAGGAGTCGTGTCGGTTTTGGCGGGTTCGGCGGGTGTTATTTACACATTTCCTGTATGCTTTGAAGGCAAGAGTTTGAAAACGAAGGAAGGATAATGCCGCTACATACGGACCTGATGGACGATCTCGTTCAGCCGTTTCAACTGGAATCGAGCCATCTGCGCGGGCGGCTGGTGCGGCTGGGGCCGGCGCTGGATGTGATTTTACATCAACACGCCTATGCGCCGATGCTGGCAGGACTGCTGGGAGAAGCGGTTGTGCTCGCGGCGGCGCTTGCGACATCGCTGAAATATGACGGGGTATTTACGCTGCAGGCCAAGGGCGACGGGCAGATCAAGCTGTTGGTCGCCGATGTCACCAGCGACGGCGGCATCCGCGCCTATGCGCAACAGGCGGGCGAGGTTGCAGCGGAGACGCGCAACACCAAGGTACTCGGCAACGGCTATCTGATGTTCACCGTGAGCGAGGCGAGCAAGGACGACCGTTATCAAGGCATCGTGGAGTTGCAGGGCGAAACGCTGGCAGAAGGTGTGCAGCATTATTTCCGGCAATCGGAACAGATTCCGACCGGTATTCTGGCATCGGTGCGTCAGGACGATGCCGGCCACTGGCGCGGCGGCTGTCTCATGCTGCAACGCCTGCCGCGCGAGGGCGGGCTGCTGCCGCGCGCCGAAGTGGAGAGCGACACGTCGGTCGAGGACGACTGGCGCCGCGCCATGCTGCTGATGGGCAGCTGCACCGCGGCCGAGCTTACCGACCCCGCGCTGTCGCCTTATGATTTGCTGTACCGGCTGTTTCATGAAGAAGGCGTGCGCGTTTACGACCCGCACGCCTTCCGGCATCAGTGCCGCTGTTCCGAGGAACGGGTAACCAACATGCTGCGCGCCCTGCCGCGCGCGGAGATGGAGGAACTGGCGGAAAACGGTGTGGTTACCGTGACCTGCGAATTCTGTAACCGGCAATATGTGTTTGACGAGAAACGGCGCGGGGAATTGTTTAGGGCATAGCCCCGTCATCGGGGCGCAAGCCTGCGCGCCGGCGAGTTATACTCCAGGCCTCGCCACCAGATCGACTGTTACATCCACCGCCCAGCGGACGGTCTCGTCGCGCGACCATTGTCCTTCGCCGATATGCCATGTGTTGCGCATGAGGGTGGTCCTGCCCTGCGCGACCCAGACGCCATTCTTTTGGGTGAGCGTGAAAGGCAGCGTGACGGGATGGGCGTCGCCTTTAAGACTGAGCGTGCCTTTCGCCTCGTAAGTATTCTCGCCGGTCTTTGTGATCTCGGTCGAGGTGAAAGTTGCCTGCGGGAATTTGGGCGTGTTGAACCAGTCGGGCTGCGGCAACAGGCCGTCGCGTTCGCTGTTTTCGGTGGAGGCGGTGGCAATATAGACGGTGGCGGTTATCTTGCCGGCTTCGGGATGTTCGGGATCGAAATCCACATTGGCTTCGAAGGAATTAAAGCTGCCCTGAAACGGCGTGTCGCCGACCCGGCCGGCGAAACCGAGCTTGCTTTTTTTGTAATCGATTACCCACGGCCCCGCTTCGGCATGACCGGAGAACAGGATCAGGGCGGCGGCAAGACAGAGGGCAGGCGCTTTCACTTTCCACCTCTCAGGAAAACCAGAAGACGCGCAACCGGGCCGGGAGCCATGCGGATCAGGATGTCGTCCTTGTCGAACCAGTGGTGCTTGTGCGCGGCTGCGATATGCAGGCCGATCAGCGGCACGAACAAAAAGGCCGCCAGTTCATGCGCTTCCCCAAAAAGATGGCTGATTTCCTTTTTATTCTCCAGTGCCGGCAGGATCGGCATGTGCGGCCATTCGATATAGCCGTATAGCATCGTCGGCAAGGCGAATGACGATGATGAAACCATCGCCCAGCCGGTCAGCGGCATGCCGATGATAAGAACGTAAAAAATGAAATGCGTCGCGCGCGCCGCCATTTTTTCCCATTCCGGCATGTGGGCGGGGTAGGGCGGGCGCGGATGCATGAGACGCCATATCAGGCGGATAACGCTCAGCAGCAGAATGGTGATGCCGATCGATTTGTGCCATTGGAACAGGGCAAATTTATTTGGGCTGTTTTCCAGGCCGGTCATGATCCAGCCGAGGGCGAGCATGCCGATGACGGAAAAGGCGATGAGCCAGTGCAGCGTCTTGGCGACGCCGTCATAACTCCAGGGTGTCTTGGCCTTAGGCATGGGCATCTGCGGGCAGGAAATTATTTTTCGGCTTTGTTGAATTCCGCATCGATCTGGAGGGTGACTTCGTCGCCGATCATGGGAATGCCGTTCTGGAAACCGAATTCGGAACGGCGGAAGGTGCCGGTCGCGCTGAATCCGATGACCTGTTTCTTGTTCATCGGATGCGCCCCCGCGCCGACCAGCGTGACATCGAGCGTGACGGGATGCGTCTCGCCCATCAGGGTGAAATCGCCGGTCACCTTGCCGGTGGTGGGGCCGGTGCGCTCGATTTTGGTCGACTGGAAGGTGGCGCGCGGATATTTGATCACGTTAAACCATTTTTCGCCGCGCAGTTCCTCTTCCAGCTTGGCGTTGTTGGTGTCGACGCTGTTGGGATAAATGGTGACATTGAGCGAGCTTTGTTCCGGCGCTTCGCTGTTGTAATTCAAGGTCGCTTCCATCTTGTCGAAGCGGCCGGTGTAGCGCGAGAAGCCGAGATGATTGATCTTGAAGATGATGCTGGCATGGCTCGTGTCCATCTGGTACGGGCCGCCGGCGATGGTCTTGGGGTCCGGGCTGGCGTCGGCCTGGGCCACGGTCGTCGGCACGGCGATCAGCGCCAGAACAAGAAGGATGGCGGTCGGGAACAAGGGGCGCAGGCGAAGCATTGTAACCTCTTTTTGTGGTCGGGGCGGGCAAGGCCGCCGGGAATCTGTCGGGGCGGAAATTAAGTTATTGTTCCACGAATATCCAGCCTCATTTTGGGAACGAAACAGGTTCGGACGATATATCTTGTGGACAAATCCTATCCTGCGGCAAGGTGAGGCAGGGCGGTCGGGAAATCGTCCGGAACCGGAGGCATTTTCATCGCCATGGAACGTGTGGATACGATCATCGTCGGCGCCGGTGTAGTGGGACTCGCCGTCGCCCGGGAATTGGCATCGGAAGGGCGCGAAGTTCTGGTGCTGGAAGCCGAGAGCGCCATAGGCACGATTACAAGTTCGCGCAACAGCGGCGTCATTCATGCCGGCATCTATTACAAGCCGGGCAGTCTCAAGGCGCGGTGCTGCGTCAAGGGGCGCGACAGGCTGTATGCCTATGCCGCCGAACACGGCATTGCCCATAAACGCTGCGGCAAGCTGATCGTGGCGACGGCGGATGATCAGAATGAAAAACTGCGCGCGTGGAAAATCAATGCCGAAGAAAACGGCGTGACGGATTTGCGGATGCTTACGCCTGCGGAAGCGCGCGCCTTCGAACCGGAAGTCGTATGCACCGCGGCGCTGCATGTGCCGGTCAGCGGCATTATCGACGTGCATGAATATATGCTGGCGTTGCTGGGCGACGCCGAAACAAAAGGGGCGACACTCGTTCTCAGGTCGCCGGTCGTTCGAAGCGAAGTGAGAGATAACGGTTTTATATTGGAAACCGGGGGCGTTTCGCCCATGCGTATTGCCTGCAACACACTTATTAACTCGGCGGGGCTCGGTGCGCAGGAATTCGCCCGCAATATTAAGGGCCTGGATCCGGCGACCATACCCCCGCTCGTGCTGGCGAAGGGAAATTATTTCAGTCTGGCCGGCGCGCAGCCCTTCCGGATGCTGGTCTATCCCTTGCCGGTGCTTGGCTCGTCGGGCCTGCATGCGACCTGCGATCTGGCGGGGCGCGTGCGGTTCGGGCCCGATGTGGAATGGATCGACCATATCGATTACCGCGTCGACCCGGCGCGCGAGCCGAAATTCGAGGAGGCCATCCGGCGTTACTGGCCCGCCTTGCCGCAGGGCGCGCTGCAGCCGGATTATTCGGGCATCCGTCCCAAGCTGGCGCGCAGCAGCCCGCACGACACCGACTTCATGCTGCAGACCGAACGGGAACATAAGGTGCCGAATCTGGTCAATTTATACGGCATCGAATCGCCGGGGCTGACGGCTTCGCTGGCGCTGGCGGAAGAAGTCGCGGCCGCGCTCAGGCCGCGCGTTTGATATCGTCGGTTGTCACCACGCGCCGTATGGCGGTTTCCAGCATGTCGGCGGTGATCTGGTGGTCTTTTGTGAGGCCCTTGCGGTGGGAATAAATCGCCGCCGTCTGGCACAGCACCACGATATCCTCGATCTGTGCCGCGTTGGTGACGCTCACCAGCAGGCGCGCGATAAAGGCGTCGCGCGAAAAATCGATGAGCGTGTAACCTTCCTGCAATGCCCGGTTAAGATAATATTCCGCCACGCCCGCCAGCATGCGGTGCACTTCGGGAACCAGCGGCATCGGCGGTATCGGCGCAATCGGCGCGCCGGGCAGGGTCAACGTGATGCCGAACATATTATCGATCTCGCCGCCGGGCACGAGGCGGCTGGTGGTGCCGATCACCAGCGTATGGCTTAATTCGCTCACCGCCTCCATCAGCGCGCCCAGTTCGACAAGGAT
>JBFWTA010000172.1:0-5698 GCA_050248075.1 Bdellovibrionales bacterium
GCTCGATCATGGTCGCGATTGGTCTCTTGAAGCGGCCTGAATTTTCCAGACGCTGCTTTACTTCATCCGCTGTCTTTTTTTGCTCGTCGGATGTATAAAAAATGGCCGAGCGATACTGATCGCCGACATCGGGCCCCTGCCGGTTGATTTGCGTTGGATCGTGAATGGAAAAAAATTTTTCGACCAGCGCGGAATAGGAAATTTTTCCAGGATCGAATATCACCTGCACCACTTCGGCGTGTCCCGTATCGCCGCTGCAAACATCTTCGTAAGTCGGCCGCTCCGTTACGCCGCCGCTGTATCCGACCGCCGTTGAAAGGACGCCGGGCAAGTCGGTAAACGAGGATTCGACTCCCCAGAAACAGCCTGCCGCAAAGATCGCCTGCTCCATCCGCCCCTCCCTGCAAGTCCTTTATTATAAAGGATTTTAAGCTTTTTAACCAGCTTTATTCTAGAATAGCCCCCTCGAATTCGGATTATTTCATGCATGACCAGCCCGACATTGCGCAAGCCGCACCTATTCCTTCCGATCCTCGCCGTTTCATCAACCGCGAAGTATCGTGGCTGGCTTTCGACCGGCGTGTGATCGAGGAGGCGCTTAATACGCGCCATCCCTTGTTCGAACGCATAAGATTTCTGGCCATCTCCGCCAGTAATCTCGATGAATTCATGGCCGTACGTGTCGCTAGCATCGAAGCACAACATGCCTCGCGGCTCAACATACAAACCGATGACGGCCTGACGCCGCGGCAGCATCTGGCGATAATCGACGATCATATCTCGCAACTGCTCAATGACCAGCGTTCGGCATGGTTCGATCTGCACAACGAACTTGCGAAAGCCGGAATTGTAATTCTGGAGCCGCATGAGCTGGGCAACGAAGATGTTGAATGGATTGAAAAATATTTTAACGAAAACATCTTTCTTGCCCTTACGCCCTTGGCCGTCGATCCGGCCCACCCCTTTCCATTTATTACCAACGGCGGCGTGGCGCTTGCGCTGCAACTGCGAGACAAAAGCCGGAAAGCGGACATGAACGTGATTTTGCCGCTTCCGCTCCAGATTCCGCGCTTCATCCGGTTACCGGCGCATGAGGACGACACGACGATTCGATTCGTGATGCTGGAAGCCGTCATCGAGAAATTCCTCGACCGGATTTTTCCGTTGACCGATATCCTTGCCGTCGGCGAGTTCCGGGTCATACGCGACACCGAAGTTCGCGTAACCAATAACGTCGAAGCCGACGATTACGTCCATACTTTCGAAAGCGCGCTCAAGACCCGTTATCGCGGCGCGATTATCCGGCTTAGCGTCTCGAACGAAATGCCGGCCGAGATGCGCGATTTTCTTACCGACGAACTTAACGTCACGCCGGAAAAAGTCGTGGTGCGCAGCGGTATTTTGCGCCTCGGCGATATCCGCCAGCTTATTATCCCGGAACGCCCGGATCTGCTGTTTCCTCCTTACGAACCGCGCTTTCCGGAACGCATTCGCGAGTTTAACGGCGACTGTTTCGCGGCGATCAGCCATAAGGATATCGTCGTCCATCATCCCTATGAGACCTTCGATGTCGTTCTGCAGTTCCTGCGGCAGGCGACGAATGACCCGAATGTGGTGGCGATCAAGCAGACGCTTTACCGCACCAGCAAGGATTCCCCCATCGTCCAGGCGCTTGTCGAGGCCGCGGCGGCGGGCAAGTCGGTGACGGCCATGGTGGAATTAAAGGCGCGTTTCGACGAGGAGGCGAACATTCGCTGGGCCCGCGACCTGGAGCGGGCGGGGGCGCAGGTCGTCTTCGGCTTCATGGAGCTCAAGACCCACGCCAAGATGACGCTGATCGTGCGCCGCGAAAACAATGCCCTGCGGTCCTATGTGCATTTCGGGACCGGCAATTATCATAACGAAACCGCGCGCATCTATACCGATCTTTCGTATTTCACCTGCGATGCCGATATGTGCCAGGACGCGGCGGCGATGTTCAATTACATGACCGGCTATGCCAAGCCGAAATCGTTTCACAAGCTGGCCGTCGCGCCGCTGACGCTTCGCCAGACACTTAATCAGCTCATTGCCGATGAAATAGCGCATGCCAGGGCCGGCAAGCCGGCGCAGATATGGGCAAAGCTTAATGCGCTCGTCGACGCGGATATTATCGACCGCCTGTATGAGGCCTCCAATGCCGGCGTGCATATCGATCTCGTGGTGAGGGGCGCCTGCTGCCTGCGGCCAGGCGTGCCGGAATTATCCGAAAACATCCGCATAAAAAGCATCGTCGGCCGGTTTCTCGAACACAGCCGCATCGTCGCCTTCGGCGCCGGTCATGGGCTGCCGCATGACAGCGCGAAGGTCTTTATGTCCTCCGCCGACTGGATGCCGCGCAATCTGGACCGGCGCATCGAAACGCTGGTGCCGATCGAAAATGCAACCGTTCATCAGCAGGTGCTTGACCAGATTATGGTGGCGAATTTCAAGGATACGCGCCAGAGTTGGGAAATGCTGCCCGACGGAACCTATCGCCGTTTCGAAACAACGGAAGAAGACTTCTCGGCTCATGATTATTTCATGACCAATCCCAGCCTGTCCGGGCGCGGCGCCAATCTCAGCAAGAAGTCCCTGCCCCCACGCCTTAAATATCAACGCCGCCCATCCCATGCCCGCAAAGACAAATAAATCTGAAAAAATCGCCATAGTCGATATTGGCTCGAACAGCGTGCGGCTTGTCATTTACGCGTTGCGCGGAAAAAGGACCTTGCGGCTCGATGAAAAGAAAGTTACATGCGGGCTGGCGCGCGGCATGACGCATAAAAAGCCGCGTCTTAACCGCAAAGGCTCGGCTCTCGCCCTCAAAGCGCTGCGAAAGTTCCGGCTCATTATCGACAGGCACGAGCCGCAAACAATCCTTGCCATTGGAACGGCTGCCATGCGCGCGGTGAAGCACACCAATAAAGGCCGCGCATTTCACCGGAAGGCCGAGAACGCGCTGGGGCATAAAATCGACGTGATTTCGGGACGCCTGGAAGCGCGCCTTACGGCGATGGGCGTCATGGCCGTACTGCCCAAAGCTGCCGGTATTTGCGGCGACCTCGGCGGCGGCAGTCTAGAGCTCGCCAGCATCCGAGGGGGCAAAGTGGGCCATACCACGACCCTGCCCCTTGGTTCCCTCACCCTGATTACCGAATCCGGCAGGGATGCCCTGCGTGCCGAAGCGCTTATGCGCGGCAAGCTGCGCAAGGTAGGCTGGCTCAAGGCCGGACGGGGCAAAACATTTTATCCCATTGGCGGCAGCTGGCGCGCGATTGCCCGTATCATCAAGCGGCGCCGCGGCAAAAGCTGGAAAATGGTTCAGGGTTATTCCGTAAGCGCCCGGGTCGCCAAACGTTATGCCGCCGCCCTGGCGCTGCAGCCGCCGTCATTCTTCCGCAGGATGCCGGATAAAATTCGCGCCCGCGCGGATGTTATTCCCTACGCCGCGGCCGTTCTGCATGAAATCATCAGCCTTATGCAGCCGGCGCGGGTGACTTTCTCCGGCCACGGCGTGCGTGAAGGTTTGCTCGCCTCCACGTTAAAAGACTGAATGTCCGTGCGGAAAACTGCGGATTTTTGTTCTTACTGAATCTACCCCCTGACCTCCCCCTTCCGCCTACGCTCTTGGAGCTTCGGCGGACCGGGAAACCAGACCCGGCGAAGCTCCTTGGCGTAGCAGGGCAAAAAGGGAAGAACAAAAACCTGCCGCCCGCCGGATGCTTGCATATACATATATAAGTGCATCCGGCGGGAAACAGGCCGCCGTGACCAGACGTCACCAAAAAACCACGTGTTGCTTTGCATAGGGCCCGGCAACAAGTCCGCGACCTTCATGCCCCTAATCCTTGCGCCGGCGAACGGTTACTGCCGGGCTCAAGAGCCATGAGACGAACAATATACGTGCACATCACACGTGTCAACGTTTATATCACACTATTTATGAGATATTTCCAATATAAGGGGCAGGTTGTTGCCGGTTTGGGGTAATATTCCATGAAATGATCTGGCGTTGAAATCAAACGTAACGGCAAACGCCCCGACGAACGTCCGGCCCCCTCCCCCTAACTCCTCCCTCAAGGGGAGGGGAACAGTGTTGAGCATCTAAGCCTGTTCAGCGGCTTTCCGGGCGAAACAGCCGACGATTGCAATCGCCAAAAAACGGTAACAGCACATATTTTACTTTATTTAAAGCGATTTACCGTGAGTGCCAGCGCATTCATTTGTATCTGGCGAATCCACCCTATCTCCGGCATGGTCCGCCCGAATTCGCGATCAGAAACAGCACGTCGATTGGCGACGGACGGGAAACGAAATGGAAGGCTTGAGCAGATTACCACAAGAACGCGCACTGGATGCAAATACCCAAAGCTGGGTGCTTCGTTCCTGGAATAATGATTTATACTGTTGTACCCGATTATTAAATTCCGATTCTCCGCCTCGTCATACCGCCGTCATCGATATCGGTTCGAACAGCCTTAAGCTTGTCGTTTACGACATGTCGCAAAAATTGCTGCTGACACCCATCGATAGTTGCGGGCAGAAATGTGGCCTTGCAGCAGGAATGACGCCCGGCAGCCCGGAAGCCCGATTAAACGCAGACGGCATGAAAAAAGTGCTGAATGACGCCCTGCCCGAATTTAAAAAAATCATGAATAATAATAACGTGGATACAGTTGTCGTCGTCTGCACGGAAGCCATACGTGCCGCCTATAAATTCGACGAAAAGGCCGTTTCCACTTTTATCGGTCAAATGGCGAATGTTCTTGATATTCCGCCAAAGGCAATCAATATCCTAAGCGGAGAAGAAGAAGCTTCACTCGCCGCGGAAGCAACCTTGATCAGCCGCCCTGACACCGACGGCGTTTCAATCATGGGCGGCGGTGCCAGCGCCGAGTTTTCGCTGATTCTGAATGGCGTTACGACAGAAGCATTCCGGCGCACCGTGCAGATGGGCTCGCAAAGCCTGGCGACCGTGGAAAGGCCTGAATCCGCCATACGAAAAGCCTTCGACGATATTTCCTGGATGCGGAACACTGCCGATGCGCATGGCGGCTCACCTGTACGCGATCTTGTTTTACTCGGTGGTTTTTTTCGCGGCGCAGGACGCCTTCTTGCCCAGAATATTCGCCGCGAAAGTGTGATTGCGAAAATCCCCGTTGGCGGCTACACGTTCGAGTGCAATGACCAGTTTAAAACTGAAGTCCAAAAATTACTTGATACGAATTATGCAGCCCTGCGAGATCAGTTTATACAGCGCAAACTGGTTGGCACGGGACAACTTAAGCCTGATGACTTCAAAAGTGCGAGCAAACCTCAACAATTAGAGCCATACAGTAAATTTTTGTCTAGCCCGGATTATAAAGAATGGGAAAAGCATATCGGCAAACGCGCATCAGCCATCCGTTATGCCGCCATGACGATTGTACAGGCTCTGGATGCTGTTCGGCCCAGCCTTGTCAACTTCAGCCCGGTCAGTATACGCGAAGCTGTTATTAATCAGTTCAGTCTCAAGAGCTGGCAACAACCTTTTGCAGAACGATCCGCCGCCCCTTTACAGCCAGCGCGATTTCCCCCCGCTTCAACGCCAGCGCCGTTTCCCCGAAGAGCTCTCGTCGCCAGCCACGCAAGGCGCTGACATTCGCCCCATCATCCGCCGCAATCATTTCCAGATCGT
>JBFWTA010000173.1:0-5698 GCA_050248075.1 Bdellovibrionales bacterium
CATTCGATAATCATGGGTCGCCTGTTTAAGATTTTCTTGCTGGCAACATAAGCAAGCGCATCATGCCGCTTTTTTTCAAGCTGCTCACGCGGCGGCAGCATTCGGCACATTGTCGGCAGTTTTCTCCTGTAAGGATATTTATGCGGTGTTTATGACGAAGCCGAACTCTCCTCCTGCTTTCCTTATTTGTACCATGCAACAAATATGTAATCTCATTAAAAAAGCGGACAGCATCGGAGTTCCGTATGTCAGACATTTTGCTTCACCGCCCGGGGCAGAATTGCTGGCGCATTGAAACGGCGGATTTTGCATCGGTCATCGTGGATTGCGCGAATTATTACCGCGCCCTGCATGAATCCATATGCGGCGCGCGGCGGTCGGTTTTCGTACTGGGCTGGGATATCGACAGCCGCATCGAGTTGCTGCGGGGGGAAGAAGCGGAAAAAGCGCCCGCACCCGGCCGCTTCTTCGACCTGGTCAAATGGAAAGCCCTCCGAAATCCTGAAGTACAGTTCTATTTAAACCGCTGGGACTACACGCTTTATCAGGCCGGCGAGCGCGAAGGATTATCGCATTTCCGGTGGCGGTTTTTTGTTCCTGAAAATATACACTTCCATCTCGATAACATGCATCCTGTGGGCGGATGTCATCATCAAAAAGTCGTTGTCATCGACGACGAACTTGCCTTTGTCGGCGGCATCGATATTGCCATAGGCCGGTGGGATTACCGCAGCCATCATCCCAGGAACATGAAACGCATGGACCCTGGCGGCACTTATGAACCGCGCACGCGCCATTTATTTGCGCCGCATCATGACATCATGATGATGGTCGCCGGCCCCATCGCGCCCGCGCTGGGCCGTATCGCCCGCGAACGGTGGCGTGCCTCGACCGGGCAGATTCCATGTGCGCTGCAAACCAAGCTCCGGCCCGCGGTTAAACCTTGCGTCTGGCCGAAAGAAATAAAGGAACAGTTTACCGGCGTGCCGATTGCCATCTCCCGCACACTGCCCGCCTTTCGCGGCAACCCGGGGGTGCGCGAGATTGAGCGCCTGTATATCGACGAAATCGCTCGCGCCGAAAACTTTATTTACATGGAAAATCAGTACTTCACCTCGGGTGAAATCGCGCTGGCCCTGAACCGGCAATTACTGGCCAAACCCGGCTTGCGGGTTATGCTTGTCAGCTGCGACGAGCCGCAAGGCATCATGGAACGCAAGGCCATGTGGGCCGGCCGTGTTTTTTTCCGTGATTTACTTATTCAAAATGATGTCGCCGACCGGGTGCTGATGGCCTATCCGCTGAGCCGCGAAAACGGAAACGAAAAATCAATACGCATTCATTCTAAGCTTACGGCGATCGACGACAAGATTCTCCACATCGGTTCCTCGAACATCAACAACCGTTCACTTTGGCTGGATACGGAATGCGATCTGTCCATTGCAGCCCATACGGAAGGCGCGCGCCGGCAGATTGCCGCTATCCGCAACGATCTGCTGCGCGAACATACTGGATGGACGCGGGAACAGATCGAACAGGTGGTTGACGAAAACCGAAGCCCTGAAAAATTCCTGACTTACCGTTCGGAAAGCCGTCAGCATTTATGCAAAATCGACGACGAAAAATATCGTCATCAATCGTTTATAAAACTTGCCATACGCGTCGGCGATCCCAAGGAACCGTTCTTTTTCTGGCAAAAATCCGCCGCAGGCGGAGCGGCTTCCCGATCGTCAAGAATTGGGCCCATGTTAATCGCACTGACGGTTCTGGCGGCCATTCTGGCACTGACGCTTGTCTGGCAGTTTACGCCTGCATCGGAATATGTCTCACCTACCCATATCGCTCCGCTATTCGCAGAAATTCGCAGCAGTGCATGGGCCATTCCCGCCGTCATTGCCTTTTATGTCGTGGCGACGCTTGTATTTTTTCCTCTTACCATTCTGGTTATTGCCACGGCGATAACTTTTTCCCCGCTTACAGCCTTTCTCATTGCCTTCGGCGGCACGGTAAGCAGCGCCTGCGTCGGTTTTGTGTTGGGACGGATGGCGGGTCCGCGTTCGCTGCGCTTTTTGGCCGGGCGCGCCGCCGGCAAGATAAGCCGATTTACGCAGGATGGCGGAATCGTCGGCGTTACACTGTTACGCATGGTTCCCATCGCTCCGCTGGGGGTTGTCGACTTCAGTCTCGGCATGGCCAAGGTTCCATTCCTGACTTATCTTGCAGGCACTATTTTCGGCATTACGCCGGGACTGATGGCCTTTACCTTGCTCGGCCATTCGCTGGGCCGGCTTTGGCAAAATCTCAACGGCAAAAATATGGCTATTCTGGCCGGCGGCGTGGGAGTCTGGATACTGGTCGTGGCCATGTCGCATTATTTTGTCAAAAAATGGCGGCAGAACCGGGAAATTTTACATGGCCGATGATGCACCGCATGCGCCTGTTGAGTTTTAATATTCACGGCGGCCGCAGCCGGGACGGGCAACGCGATTTAAGGCGCGTTCACGATCTCATGGACCGCTTCGATGTCGATATAGGCGTTTTCCAGGAGATGGAAACGCGCCCTTCCCGCGGCGGCTGCGCGGCCGACATGGATACCCTGGCCGGCGCTTCACGCCCGTATCGGTTTTTCGGCGCCAATCTCAAGGAAGCGGAAGGCTGGTTCGGCAATCTCGTCGCAAGCCGTTATCCCCTGTTGCGCAGCCTGCAGCATACTCTGGAAACGAAGCGTAAATACGAACCGCGCAGCGCCATCGACGTTCTTTCGGAAACGCCGTTAGGGAAAATCCGCATCGTGGGAACGCATCTTTCACTCTCGCCGTTCGAAAGGCACAGCCAGGCCCAGCAACTCATCGAGCTTATGGCGGTCGTCGAACGGGAAGAAAAAAACCCGCTTTTACTCATGGGCGATATTAACGAATGGATGCGGCCATCGAAGCTGCTACGCTTCCTGGACAGCCGGATGACGCCCGCGCCATGCAAGGCCACGTTTCCCGCCTGTCTTCCCCTATTGAGGCTCGACCGCGTCTGGTACGATGCACAGGGCTTTCGCGTAACTGCGCATCGCCTTGCAGACCGGCAAAGCCGAGTTTTGTCCGATCATTTGCCGGTGCTTGTCGAGATCGCGCGCGATTGATCTATCATCCAATGGCCAGAATGCCGATATGTGAGTCCGGTTCGACTTTTAAATCCCGGATGGGCAATCCCGTCAACCGGTCAATAAGGCGAAAGTGCAATCGAAACTGTTGTCGCGCGGAATATACGTCATTAATTCGCGTCCGGGGCGCGGGAAATCACGATTCCGGGCCCCGGACGGCGCAGGTCCGAAATTTACGGACCGTTATTGTCATTCGGAAGTCGTTTGGCTATCGTGCGCCTGCCCTCCAGCACGCCGGTCCGGCTTCAATGAAAAAAACAACACGCCGTACCGTCCCTTCTCTTTTCCGGCAGGAATGGTTTCTCGGCATCGGTTTTTTTACGTGCCTGGCATTTTTTGTGCATGGCCCGGCGATGTCCGCCCGGCTTGCCAGCCCCTTCTGGCTGATATTTCTCTTTATATGGTTGTTTACGGTTATTCTCGGTTCGGCACTCTATGTCGTGCGGCATGCCGACGCGCTGGCCGCCCGGCTGGGGGAACCTTTCGGCACGCTGATACTTACCTTGTCCGTTACCTCCATAGAAATCGTGGCCATTTCGGCAATCATGCTGCATGGCGACAACAACCCGACATTGGTGCGCGATACATTATTTTCTGTCGTTACGATTATTCTGAACGGAATGGTGGGAGTATCGCTGCTGATAGGGGCATGGCGGCATCGCGAGCAGCAATATAATTTACAGGGCGCCAATGCTTATTTGGGCGTTATTATCCCCTTGGCCGTTCTAAGTCTCATATTGCCTAATTTTACCGTCTCCACCTCGGGACCGACTCTTTCCTTTGCCCAGGGTGTGTTCCTGATTGTCGTGTCGATCAGCCTCTACAGCGTATTCCTCGGTATACAGACGAGCCGCCATCGCGGGTATTTTATCCTTGGCGAAGAAAATACTGCGAACCACACCGCCGGCAATTCCAAATCGTCCCGGCGCAGTGTGTGGCATCATGCGCTGCTGCTGGCCGCCAATATGACGGTGGTTGTCTTTCTGGCGGAACATCTGGCTCATCCCGTCGACTATTTTATCGAAACATTACATGCGCCGGCCGCGGTAGGCGGCCTCATCATGGCGCTTCTGGTGGCCACGCCGGAAGCCATAGGCGCCGTCCGCGCGGCCAACGCCAATCACCTTCAACGCGCGGTAAATATTTTCCTGGGCTCCGTACTTTCGACCATCGGCCTGACGGTTCCGGTCATGCTGGCCATCGGCTATCTGACCGGCCATACCGTTATTCTAGGCCTGAATAATGCCGACAGCCTTATGCTGGCGCTTACGCTGCTTGTGAGCGTGGTGACTTTTGCCAGCGGCCGCACGAATGTTTTGCAGGGAACGGTGCATATCATTCTTTTTGCCGCTTATCTGCTTTTGATATTTCAGGGGTAGGTCATATTCCGAATTACGCGCCCTTCGGCGCGCCTGCGCTCAAAGCCAGCCGCGCTTTTTGAACCACAAGTAAGGCATCACGGCCGAAACGGCCATGAAGACCAGCGCCATAGGATAACCCAGCAGCCAGTCCAGTTCCGGCAAGTGCCGGAAGTTCATTCCATAGATACTGGCCACCAGAGTCGGCGGCAGGAAGATAACGGCGGCGACCGAAAAAATCTTGATAATGGCGTTTTGCTCGATGTTCAGCAGCCCCAGCGTGGCATCAAGCAGGAACGTAATCTTTCCCGATATGAAATTGGAATGATCCAGCAGCGAATGGATGTCGGCCGACAAGGTTTTAAGCTTGCTTATAGTTTCCTTGGGCGTTTTCGTTTTTTCAAAGGCATGTTCGAGAAAAATTTCCAGCCGGCTTAATCCGACCAGACTTTCGCGCATCTTGGAATTCAGATTGCCGATCTGGGCGATCTGCTTAAGCGATTTCGTATAATCTTTTTTGCTGTCAGGATGCGCAAAAAGCCTCTGGCTTTCCACCTCGATCTCCGAATGCCCTTTCTCCAACGCATCGGCACAAAGGTCGATGATGTTTTCCAGCAGCAACACGACCAGATTGGCGCAGTTCCCCTTCCCGGCCACGCCGCGGCTTTGCGCCCTTTCGATAAAATGGGTGATAATGCGCATATGCTTGTACCGCACCGTCACAAGCACGTTATCCTTTAGCACGAATGTCAGCGGCGTCGTTTCCGGATGCTCCCCCAGTGAATCCGAAACATAGGAAAAGGTCATGAAAAAAGCATCGCCTTCCTCATACAGGCGGCTCGAGGTTTCGATCTCGCGCATATGCTCGAGCGTCGGAAGATCGATGCCATAATCCCTTTCAACCTGGGCGATTTCCGCTTCGTCCGGCTGCAGCAGGTCGATCCATACAGGAACGCCCTTGGGCACCGGGGCCGCGCCGGAAAAATACTTAAGAAAATTCCCTTCGAAGGTGAACAGGCTGATCATTGCATCGCCCTATATGATATCTTCCCAGGGCCGCGACAGTTGCCGGGCGACCTGAATGAGCCCAACCATGGAATAGGTTTGCGGAAAATTGCCCCATGCCTCGCCGGTTTCCGGATGGCTGCCTTCGGATAACAACCCCAGGTGGTTGCGGCGGTTAAGG
>JBFWTA010000174.1:0-5681 GCA_050248075.1 Bdellovibrionales bacterium
GACAGAAGCGCCAGAACGGCGACAAACAGCAAAGCAAAAGCTTTGCGCCGCTCCGTATATATAAGCGCAAACAGGAACAGCAAAAGCAAAACGGCAATGCCGGAACAATTACGCAGCGAATAAAATATGAGATTAAACCCGACTTCATAATCATGCCCGTGCCGCGCCACGACTTCGAATACCCAGACAAACATACTCGGCCCGAACAGAACGTATCCGGCGCCGTATGCTGCGGCCGCCGCCAGCAGCATGCCGCTGAGGACCGGCAAATAATTGCGGTCGAAAACCACGGCGATAAACGCCAGGGCGAGCAACACAATCGCCGTCTGCTTGGTCGCCGCCGCCAGGCCCAGCAGGCAACCGCCTAAAAAAAGGACCCAGGGGCGGTTATTCGCGCGCAGCACGCAGGCCGCGCCGGCGCATATAAGGAAAAGAAAAACAGCTTCAAGCCGCCCGATATCCATCCAGCCGTAAAGTGGCCACATCGAAAAATAAAGCGGCAGCCAGGCGAGGCACAGCCAGCGCGACGGCACATAAGGGCGCAACATCGCATATACGCATCCCGCCATGCCGATGATGGATATAAGCGACAACAGCCGCAGCGAAAAAAAACTAAGCCCCATGAAATTTACGAATATATCCGCAACGAAAAAATAGAACGGCGGATAGATGGCCCCTGCAAAATTCAGGTCGGGAACCTGATAGATATTTTTGCCCTCGCGCATCCATCGCAGGATATTCAGGAAAATTTCCTCCTGATGCTCCAGCGGCCCCGAATAAAAAAGCCGGGCGTGCAAAACGGGAAATATGAAAAAAATCAGATACGCCGCAAGAAGCGCAAGCAGCGCATAAATCATGTAATCGAGCGCAAGCCTTAGGTCGATCGGGGGCAAGCCGCTGGCATTTTTATTTTTATTCTTTTTCTTTTTGGGAACGCCCATACACCGAATCCCGGACATGAAGGAAAACGATTGTACAGAAATGAATCTATGTTACCACTACTAACAGTTGCATCCTGCCGACCGCTCTCCCCCGCCCGCAAAGGCAATCCCATGAACATACATGCGCTGTTCAATAACGCCGGAATGCTGGAAGATCGCTATACGGCGGCCGTGATCCTGGTGGATATGATTATCTATTTCGCGCTCGTGTTCAATGTCGGGCGCGCCCGGATCAAATTCAAGGTTCAGGCGCCGTCGACGGACGGCCCGCCGGAATTCCGCCGCGTTTACCGCACGCAAATGAATACGATGGAACAGTTGATGCTCCACCTGCCCTTACTGTGGCTGGCGGCAGTTTCCATCGGCGACAGTTATGCCGCCCTGCTCGGCTGTTTGTGGATCGTGGGCCGGGTTCTGTATGCGCGCGATTATTACAAAGCCGCCAAAGGCCGCCAGCGCGGATTTTTTATCGCGTTGTTTTCCAATGTCGTGCTGTTGATAAGCGTCGCGGCGGGAATTGTGGCGGCGTTCTGAACGCTGCTGTTAAATATCCGGCATGGCTTTCCATGCAAGGCGGCTACTGAAACGCGGTTTCCGAAAAACTTCTCAGCTTGCGGCTGTGCAGGGTTTCGCGTCCGGTCTCGCGCATCAGTTCCATGGCCTTCACGCCGATTTTCAAATGCTGGTCGATCTGCTGGCGGTAAAAGCGGTTGGCCATGCCGGGCAGTTTGATTTCGCCATGCAGCGGACGGTCGGACACGCATAACAAGGTGCCGTAGGGCACGCGGTAACGGAACCCGTTCGCGGCGATGACGGCGGATTCCATGTCCAGCGCGATGGCGCGGCTCTGGTTGAACCGCTCGACCAGCTTGGCATAGCCGCCGATTTCCCAGTTGCGGTTGTCGGTCGTCACCACCGTGCCGGTGCGCATGACGGATTTAAGGCCATAGCCTTCGAGGCCCGTGACGCTCGCCACCGCGCCTTCCAGCGCCCGCTGGGTTTCCGCCAGCGCCGGCACCGGCACCCACAGCGGCAGGTCGTCGTCCAGCACATGATCGTCGCGCACATAGCCATGCGCCAGCACATAATCGCCGAGCTTCTGCGTATCGCGGAGGCCCGCGCAATGGCCCAGCATGATCCAGGCATGCGGCCGCAATACGGCGATATGATCGGAAATGGTGCGCGCGTTGCTGGGCCCCACCCCGATATTGACGATGGTGATGCCATTATTGTCGTCGCGCATCAGATGATAGGCCGGCATCTGCGGCAGGCGTTCCAGCACATGGCCGCTGGGCGGCTGCGGCGTCAGATTGGCATTAAAGGTGGTGAAGCCGCCCGGCTCGACCAGCGCGGTGTATTGCTTGCGGTAATCGGCATCCGCCGCATTGTCGGCCTTGCGCATGATTTCCAGCCCCATGCGCACGAATTCGTCGACATAGAACTGGTAATTCGTGAAGATCACGAAATTCTGAAAACAGTTCGGATCGGTGCCGGTGTAATGGCGCAGGCGGTGCAGCGAATAATCCACGCGCGGCGCGGTGAACAGCGCAAGCGGCAGATCGTCGCCTTCCGGCACCGCATACGTACCGTTGGCGATGCTGTCATCCATGGCCGAGAGTTTCGGCAGATCGTACGTCTCGCGCATCAGCGCTACGCGCTCCGGGTCCAGCCCGCTTTCGACATGCATGCCGTCATGGAAGGCAAAGTGGATGGGGATCGGCGTGGTACTCACGCCAATTTCGATGGGCGCCTGATGATTGTTCAGCAGCTGGGCGAACTGTTCCGTGTAATACGCGCCGAACAAATCGGGCCGCGTCAGCGTGGTGGTGTAACGGCCGGGCTCCGGCACGAAACCGAAGGCAAGCCGCGTGTCGATCTGGGTCGGCTTCGCCGTGGTGATCGCGGCATACGGATAATAAGCCGATACCCGCCCGCCCGAAGCCCTGCCGGCCGCCATCAACTGAAAATGCTCGCGCAGAAACGCCGTGTTGGTCTCGTACAAATCCTTCACATGCTGAACCGCAAGCTGGGGATTGGTAAAAGTCCGCGCGTCTTTCGGGTTGGTCGGCAGGAAGGGCTTGGAGGGCATTGTTTTATTTTAGTTTGATCGACCACGTATAACAAATCATTTCGTTACTCGCTACGTTGGATTACCTTTGTTTTTGCAGCAAGCACATATTTTACATAGCGCTCTCGTATCGTCATATAAACTTTACGTGGCAATTGGCCATAACTTATGCTCGCGGCGTCCCGGCCCGGCACAAGCCGCAAATCCGGCCCCGGCCATGTGAATTCGTTTACTTCATCCAGCACGACCCAGGAACACTCATCATCAAGCCCAAGACGTTTTTTCGTATCGGAAGGCAGCCTCACGGCGCTGCCGGTATTTCCGGGCAGGCGATGCGTGATCGGCAGCACGACAACTTTCGTGCCGGGCCTTCGTCCCTCCTGTACTTCCGCGCAGGATAATACGATCGCACATGGGCGGTCTTTACTGCCTTCTTCGCGACCTGATTCCGCTTCGTGACTCCAAAGAAAAGAATAGCGGATAACAAGACCCGGCACCGGATCGGGAAAGCTCAGGGCTCCCATCCATCCAGCTCATGATCGAATTGCGCAGATTCAAGCGGCGGTTCCGCCTTGCTGATGGCTTCGAGCATCTCATCGGACATCTCTTCGGCCGTAATCACCCTGCGGTGCCGCCGCATCAGCCGGTGATACTCTTCCGGAGACATCATGACCACTTCAGGCTCTCCATGATTTTTAACGATCACAGGATTGCGCTGCGCCTGGCGTTTCCAGAAAGGGAAGCGGCGTTGCACATCGGTGGCTTCGGCGATGAGTTCATGGGACATGGGTTACTCTTCTCAAATTCGTGATGAGGATATCATAATATTGCTAATTTTACAAGTTTTTCGTAAAATACTAAAAATACGTATTTTACAAGTTATTGATTTTGCATTTAAATTCCCATTAAAGCTTTTGCGAATTCTCCCGCATCAAAAGGCTGAAGGTCGTCTGCCCCCTCTCCCACCCCTATGGCATGAATAGGCAGCTTGAAACGGTCGGCGAGCGGCACGAGCACGCCGCCTTTGGCCGATCCATCCAGCTTGGTCACGATAAGACCGGTTATGCTGGTGAGATCGCGGAACGTCTCCACCTGGGCATGCGCGTTCTGGCCCGTGGTCGCATCGAGCACCAGCAGCGTGGCATGCGGCGCCCCGGGATCTAGCTTTTTTAAAACGCGCGCGATTTTGGCCAGCTCCTGCATCAAATCGGTTTTGTTGTGCAGGCGTCCGGCGGTGTCGATAAGCAGCAAATCCGCATTGCTTCGCCTGGCTTCTTCGAGCGCAGAAAACGCCAGGGCCGCCGAATCACCCCCGGGGTCGGTTTTCACAATCGGGCAGCCGACGCGCTCGCTCCATATCAGCAGCTGGCTGATCGCCGCGGCGCGGAACGTATCGCCGGCGGCGAGCATGACGCTCAGCCCCTGCGCCTTGTAATGCTTCGCCAGCTTGCCGATGGTGGTCGTCTTGCCGGTGCCGTTGACGCCGACGACGAAAACGACGAACGGCTTTTTGCTGCGGTCGATTTCCAGCGGGACCGCATAAGGTTGCAGGATCGCAGCGATCTGCCCCGCCAGCGCGGCTTTGACTTCCTGATCCGTCACATCCTTCCCGAACCGCGTCTTGGCAAAATCCGTCGCCAGCCGCGATGCCGTCTGCGGCCCCAGATCGGCCGTTATAAGAAGCTCCTCCAGCGCCGCGATGGTTTCGACATCCAGCTTCTGCTTCGTAAAAATCCCGCCGATGCCCTCGCCGATCTTGGACGAACTGCGCGTAAGCCCGGAGCGGAGGCGGGAGAGCCAACCCTTTGTTTCATCTGTTTTTTTGTCCTTATCGCTTCCAAACAACGCTGCACCTCTTTAATTCATTCATTGAGATTTTATGGATACTGCCTATATTGAACATATGACAAAACGCGAACTAAACATACACGTCATCTGTAAATGGGATTCGGATGCAAAAACATGGTGGGTCGAAAGCAAGGACCTGCCGGGACTTGTAACCGAAGCCGCTACCATTCCTGAACTTATTCAACGTGTCATGGACGTTGCGCCGGAATTGATCGAGGATAACCTTGATCTGGGAAGCGGCGAGAGCGAAATTCTTTTAAACCTTATTCCGACATACCAGCAGACCGTTCACATTCCTTCCCGTCAGTAATCTACATACAGCATAGGCAAACAAAACATCTGCTTGCTTAAGGATCGCACATTTATTCATTATGGGCGGGAAACAGCCCGGAGAATAAAAAAGTGCCCGGCTTCGATCGTGAATTGATTAAACTTTTGAAAGAACATGGATGCTCGTTTGTTTGATCCGGCAAAGGCAGCCATGCCATCTGGTATAGCCCTGTCACAAAAATCAATTTCGCAGTCTCTCAAGACATACGCAGCCGTCATACGGCAAATGCAATTCTGAAACAGGCAGGCATCAGACAGAAACTTTAGCCAGAACCTGGCCATCGATTATCGTACCGGCAAAAACAGAAACAATATCTCCGGTTCTGGCTTCTCCATTGATTTTCACCTTCGCAAACTGCCGCGTGCATCCCAATCCCTTCTGCTCCACCAGCACATCGAATTGCTTGCCGATCAGCGCCGCATGATGCCGCGCCGCCTGTCGTGCTCCCAATTCGCGCAACCTCTCGGCCCGCTCCCTTCGCAGGCTGCCATGA
>JBFWTA010000175.1:0-5648 GCA_050248075.1 Bdellovibrionales bacterium
CATGAATTCGAGCGCAACATCGCGCGCCGATACGGCATCGATGGAATTGCGCATGGGCTCCAAAAAATTCAGCGCCTTAGAAGTCATATAGCGGTCGATGGGGAAAGATGTGCCGGCCAGCGCCGCGGCGCCGAGCGGCGATTCATTGGCCCGGCGCCGGCAATCTTTGAACCGTCCGCGGTCGCGGCCCAGCATTTCGACATAAGCCAGCAGGTGATGGCCGAATGTGACCGGTTGCGCCGGCTGCAGATGGGTAAAACCCGGCATCAGCGTCGCGGCATTTTTTTCGGCCTGATCGAGCAGGGATTTTTGCAAGTCACGCAGGGCCCGGTCGGTATTATCCAGCATGCCGCGGAACCAGAGGCGCGTATCGACGGCTACCTGGTCGTTACGCGATCGGGCGGTATGCAGCCGCCGGGCGGGCTCGCCGACAAGATCGGCAAGCCGCGCCTCGATATTCATGTGCACGTCCTCGAGTGCGCCCGAAAAATTAAAGATCCCCTTATCGATTTCGAGGCGAATTTTATCGAGACCCTTGGCAATCGCCCGCGCGTCTTTCGGCGAGATAATGCCTTGTTTCGCCAGCATCGCCGCATGCGCCTTGGAAGCCTCGATATCCTCGGCATAAAGCCGTCTGTCGACATCGACGGAGGCATTGATCTTCGCCATGATTGCGGCCGGCCCCTCGGCATAATGACCGCCCCAAAGCGGATTGGCGCGTGATCCGGAAGTTTTTTGTTTTCGTTTTGCCATGTTCTGTCCGTAGCGGGATGGGCGAGTATTCCGGTCTACATGATTACCTTGCCGGTTTTTGTTTTCGGCACCGCCGCCCTCAGCGCCGCCACGCCCGGCAATTCCCGACCCTCGAGCCATTCGAGGAAGGCACCGCCGGCCGCCGAAAGATAACTGACGCCGTTGGTGACGCCGGCGCCGGCGAGGGCCGCCATGGTATCGCCGCCGCCCGCGACCGAAAGTACCTTGCCTCGCTTGGTAAGATCGGCGACGCCGATGGCCACTTCGTTGGTTGCCCGGTCAAAAGGCGGGGTTTCGAAAGCGCCCAGCGGACCGTTCCAGACAATCGTCTTGCACATGGCGAGGTTATCCTTGATTTCCTTGACCGAGGCGGGCCCGATATCGAGGATCATCTGATCCGCCGGCACGGCGCCGACCGGCACCGTCTTGACCTCGACATTTTCCTTAAGGGCGGGAGCCACGACTACATCCTTGGGCAGCATGATATGACAGCCGCGCTGTTCCGCTTTGGCCGCGATGGCCTGTGCCGCATTATACATATCGGGTTCCGAAAGCGATTTGCCGATGGCAAGGCCCCGGGCGGCAAGAAAAGTATTCGCCATGCCGCCGCCCAGCACCAGAATGTCGACTTTTTCGACCAGGTGCTGAAGCAGGGCGAGCTTTGTGGAAATTTTCGAGCCTCCTACCAGAGCGGCCAGAGGCCGCTCCGGCCTGTCGAGTACTCTGGAAAGAGCGCCCAGTTCTTCCTGCATGGAGCGCCCTGCCGCGGAAGGCAGAAATTTTGTGATCGCCTCGGTCGAAGCATGCGCGCGATGCGAAACGGAAAATGCATCATTGACATAAATATCGCCAAGCGCCGCCAGCGCCTGGGCAAAAGTCGTGTCATTCGTCTCCTCGCCCGGATGGAAACGCGTATTTTCAAGCACAAGCACTTGGCCGGGCTCAAGCGTCCGGACGGCAGCTTCAGCCTTTGGGCCGATGCAATCTTCGGCGAAGGCCACCGGCTTGCCCCATTGTTCGCCCAGGGCGTTCGCCACCGGCCTGAGTGAATATTGTGGATCGGGCTTGCCGTCGGGGCGGCCGAAATGGGACAGCAGGACGATCCTGGCGCCATTCTCAGCCAGTTCCTTAATGGTCGGTAAAAGCCTATCGAGACGCGAGGTGTCGGCCACCTGATCGCGGCGCATCGGCACATTGAGGTCACTGCGCACCAGGACGGTTTTACCGCGCAGTGAAAAGTCGTCGAGCGTAAGGAATTCGGGCACCATTAACCTCAATTGCAATAAGGAAGCTGGAATGACTCCCGTTTTACCAACGTTTCCGCGTCTGGCAAGCAGGGTTTGACAGGTCCTGTTTGACTCATACGCCGCCAACCCTTATAAATTCGTCACTTTTTGAGAAATTAGGGTTAAATCCATGAAACGTACCTACCAGCCCAGCAAAATCGTGCGCAAACGCCGCCACGGCTTCCGGGCGCGCATGAAAACCAAGGGGGGCCGCAAGGTTCTCGCCCGCCGCCGCGCGCAGGGGCGCAAGAAGCTCAGCACGTGAACGTAAAGGCTGATTTAAGACCCGTCGTTCTCCGCAAACGAAATGAATTCCTGGCGGCGGCCCAGAACGGTAAAAAATGGATAACCCAAGGTCTTATTCTGCAGATAAACACCGCACCGGAAGCCGCCGCCATGCGCTATGGCCTTACGGCCAGCGGTAAAATAGGCCCTGCCGTCCAGCGTAACCGAGCGCGCCGCCGCTTAAGATCGCTTGCCGTCGATATTCTGCCTGCCCATGCAAGGATCGGTTACGACTATGTTATCATTGCCCGAAACACTACATGCAGCCGTGATTTTGCCGCGTTGCGTCAAGATATGGTAACGGCCCTTAAAAAACTGGATGTCTGGCATGGGTAAAATACTTTCCGGCACAACGCGATTTATCCTGCGCGCCTTAATCCATTTTTACAGCTATACGTTTTCCTCGATCTTGGGCCGCGAATGCCGTTTTCTGCCAACCTGCTCGGCCTATGCGCTGGAAGCCATCGACCGGCACGGCCCGCTTAAAGGCAGCGGCCTCGCTGCGGCGCGTTTCTGCCGCTGTCACCCTTGGGGCAGACATGGCTTTGATCCCGTGCCGCCGCGTGTTAAGTAGGCGCCCGTCGTTTCCTAACCGGCTTTTATAACCCATGGATAATAAAAATCTCATCGCCGCCGTTGTCATTTCCATCGGCATCCTTATCGGCTTTCAATATCTGTATGTGAAGCCGCAGCAGGAGCATTACCGTCAGCAGGCCCAGGCCGAAAAAATGGCGGCCCAGATCAAGGCCGAACGCCCGCCGGAAAACGACGTTCTGCGCGAACGGGATCTTATTCTCGGCGAAAAAACGCGTGTGCGCATCAAGACGCCCGAACTGGACGGTTCCATCGATCTCAAGGGGGCGCGCATCGACGATCTGTCCCTGGTTCGCTACCGCGTTACTCTCGAGCCGGATTCGCCGGAGATCACGCTTTTGTCGCCGGCCGGAGCCTTGCCGCCGCACAACGCGTATTACGCCGAATTGAGCTGGCTCGGCGCCGATGCGTCGACCGCCGTGCCGACGGCGCAGACATTGTGGAAGGCGGAGGGCAGAGATCTGTCGCCCGCCGCGCCGTTGAAATTAAGCTGGGATAATGGACAAGGCTTGCTTTTCGAGCGCCTCATTGCGGTCGACGAACACTTCATGTTCACCGTCACCGACAGCGTGCGGAATAATGGCGGCGCCGCGGTCACGCTTTATCCCTTCGGGTTCATCCGCCGTCAGGGCAAGCCGGCGACAAGCGATATTTTCGTTCTTCACGAAGGACCGATCGGCGTGCTTGGCGGCACGCTTAAAGAATATAAATACAGCGGTCTTGTCGACGACGGCAAAAAGACCGAGAGCAGCGAGGGCGGCTGGCTTGGCATTACCGATAAATACTGGCTCACCGCGCTCGTGCCTCCTCAGGACGAAAAAATCTCGGCCGGCTTCACCTATACCGCCAAAACAGGCGGCGGCAAGGATCAGGGTATTTTCCAGACCGACTTCCGGGGCGGGCCGGTGACGGTAGCGTCCGGTGCCTCCGCCCAGCATGTCACCCGGCTTTTTGCCGGCGCCAAGCGATTGAACCTGCTCGATCAGTATGGCGAGCAATTCAAAATACCGTTATTCGATCACGCCATTGATTTCGGCTGGTTCGATTTTCTGACCAAGCCATTTCTTTATCTTCTCGATTTTCTCGGGCGCTGGCTCGGCAACTTCGGTCTCGCAATCCTCGTCTTCACCGTCATGCTCAAGATCGTCACCTTGCCGCTTTCGGTTAAATCCTACCGCGCCATGGCCAAGATGAAGGCGCTGCAGCCGGAAATGAAGCGCCTTCAGGAACGCTTTGCCGACGACAAGATGCGCCAGAGCGTCGAGATGATGGATCTCTACAAGCGTGAAAAAGTTAGCCCGGCTTCGGGCTGCCTGCCGACGCTTATCCAGATACCGATTTTCTTTGCCCTTTATAAAGTTCTCTATGTCGGCATAGAAATGCGGCAGGCGCCGTTTTATGGCTGGATCAAGGATCTATCCATGCCGGACCCGACATCGGTCTTTAATCTGTTCGGCATGATCCCCGTTACCCTGCCTGCCGCCTTGCATCTCGGCGTCTGGCCATTGCTCATGGGCGTCAGCATGTTCCTGCAGCAGAAGCTTTCGCCGCAGCCGCCGGACAAAATGCAGGCGCGTCTTTTCATGCTCATGCCGGTTGTTTTTACCTTCATGCTGGCGCAAATGCCGGCCGGTCTGGTGATTTACTGGACATGGAGCAATCTGCTGTCGATCCTGCAGCAGTGGTTTATCATGCGCCATGCCGGCGACCCGCGCCGTTAGGCCGCCGATCAGCGGGCTTCGTTCCAGCGCGCCGGAATACCTCGGCAAAGAGCACCTTGCCGGATAGCGGCGATGGCGGCGGCTTCCTCGTCGCGGATAAGCCGGATGACGGAGGCTTCGCAGGTGATCTGTATCTGGCCGAACAAGGTGATATTCAAGGCCGATACCTTTTCGCCGAGATTTTTTTCCTTGAGCCAGCCGCGCATTGTTTCGACAAAGCCGCGCGCCGTTTCGCGCCTGCCCTCGGTTTCGGCGGCCCGCGGAAGCCGGACGTCGCTGCGAGGCTGCAATTCGATAAAATAACGGTAATGCGGGTTCGGCATGACGCCGCCTCGACTCGTGACGTGATCTTTCCAGTGTAGGCATCGAGTTTTTAAAAATAGCTTAAATGCGGCATATGATCATCCGGCCCGGTCTTCGGACCCTGCCGGACGCCGCGCTCTTATAAGTCGGAAAGAATTTTCCGATCGGGCAGATCTTCCGAAGACATGCCGCCCTTGTATAACTGGGTGACGGTCGGGTAGGGAATCTCGATTTTTTCCGCGTCAAAACGTTCCTTGAGGCTTAGCAAAAAAGCCCTTTTGACATCCCATTGCCGTGCCGGGCGGGTGCGGATGCGCGCCACGATCGTAATGGCGGAATCGCCGAACTTATCAACGCCAAGAATTTCGATGGGGTCGATTATGCTAGAGCGAAATCTGCTATCCTGCCGCAATTCCTCGCCCAAATCCCGGATAACCTCCATGGCCCGCCGGAGATTGGTGTCATACGCCACATTGATGTTGAAAAGGGCGTAGGCGAAATCCTTCGTCATGTTGATGATCTGGCTCACTTCGCTAAACGGAAGGATATGCACGGCTCCGTCCATATCCCGCATCCGGAGTGTGCGCACGGTCATGGCTTCCACAACGCCCGAATGATCGCCGATCCTGACCACGTCGCCGACGGCAATCGTGTTTTCGATGACAATGAAAAGGCCGGTGAGAAAGTCCTTCACCAGCGTTTGCGA
>JBFWTA010000176.1:0-5642 GCA_050248075.1 Bdellovibrionales bacterium
GGGGGAGGTTGTAAAAACTTAGACCTGCCCTTTTTGGCAAGCCTTAGTTTTTGCTGGAGAGGGCGCGCGTGAAGCTGAAATGGCTCTTGCTGCAAGCTCCTCCTCACCAGGAAAATCATGAAAAATTTTACGGAAGGGCGAAATTTTTCGTGATTTTCTATCCTCTCCCTCGGAGGGGAGATGTTATTTATTTCCAGCCCACCTGATCGCCGCTCTTGCCAGCGCGTCGATGGTGTCGACCAGTGGAAATCCCAGGGTGTAGTAAGGCCCCGCCTGAATGCCGAGCGGAATTTCGGTGCAACCCAGCACCACGGCCTGCGCGCCGCGCTTCACGAGCGACTGCGCGGTTTCCGCGAGCGGGGCATAGGCTTCCGCGACCTTGTTGGCTTTCACAAGGGCGATGCCGGGAGTAACCAGCCGGTCCATTTCGTCCTGATCCGGCGTAAGGCAGGTCCAGCCCTGCGGCTCCAGACGGTTCTGATAAAGCTTCATCGCCATCGTGCCCTGCGTGCCCATCAATCCGATAGGGCCGGAGGTAACGCCAAGGCTGCGCAATTCTTCCGCTGCCGCGTCGACGATGTGCAGAATCGGCATGCCCGCCGCTTCCAGCATCGGCTCGTACCAGCCATGCGCCGTGTTGCAGGGGATGGCTATGGCCCCGCATCCCGCCCGTTTCAGGCCGTCGATCCCGCGCAGCAGCCATGGCAAGGGGTCCTCGCCGCCCGCGATTTTACTTTGGGTGCGGTCGGGCACGCGCGGGTCGGACCACAGCACGGCGGGAATATGGTCCTGATCGCGCGCGGCGGGCGTGAGCAGGGTAAGCCGCGTCATGAAATGCGCGCTGGCCAGCGGGCCCATGCCGCCGAGCACGCCGAGAATTTTATCGTTCGCCATAGGTCACCTGTAAGCTGCCGGTTTAAAGCGTGTCAATTGCCTGCGCCAGCGCCGTTTCCGCCTGCTCGATTTGTTTTTGCAGATCGGCATAGGCGGCATTGAGGCGCTTGATATGATTTTCATCCTTGCCGCCGGCGAAGGCGGCCGCGAGTTCGTCCTCGAGTTCCTGTTTGCGCTGATTGAGGTTGGAAATGGTCTGCTCGAGCTTATCGACGTCCTGGGCGGAATTTTTTGAAGGCTCGCCGTGCTTTTTGGCGCGGGCGTCCTGTTTGACTTTTTCGCGCTCCATCTTGCGCTGGCGGATGACCAGTTTGCGATAGGCGTCCAGATCGTCATCATAGGGCTTGCACTTGCCGTCGGCCACCAGCCAGAGCTGATCGACAACGCATTCCACCAGATGCGGATCGTGGCTGACGAGAATGATCGCGCCGGTATAATTGTTCAGCGCCTGCATCAGCGCCTCGCGCGCGTCCATATCGAGATGGTTGGTGGGTTCGTCCAGCAACATGATATGCGGCGCGTCGAAGCTCATGAGGCAGAACAGCAGCCGCGCCTTTTCGCCGCCCGACAATTCGCCGACCCTGGTGTCGGCCTTGTGCTTGTCGAAGCCGAATCGGCTCAGCATCGACCGCACTTTGACTTCGGATGTCTCCTGCATTGCCGATTGCATGGTCTGGAAGGGCGAGAGCGAAACGTCAAGCTCGTCGGTCTGGAACTGCGCGAAATAACCGACCTGCAGCTTGGCCGATTTATGAATTTCGCCGCCCATCGGCGCCAGCCGGTCGGCGATAAGCTTCATCAGCGTCGATTTGCCGTTGCCATTCGCGCCAAGCAGGGCGATGCGGTCGTTATGGTTGATATGCAGGTCCAGTTTGTTCAGGACCGGCCGGCCTTTCGTGTACCCGGCATCGACTTTCTCAAGGCGAATGAGCGGCGATTTCATTTCTTTCGGTTCGGGAAACGTAAACGCCGTCACGCGCTCGGCCATGACAGCGTCGACGATGTCCATTTTCTCGATGGCCTTCAGGCGGCTTTGCGCCTGGCGCGCCTTGCTGGCGGTGGCGCGGAAGCGGTCGACGAATTTCATCATTTGCGCCTTTTGCGCCATCTGCTTTTCGTGCAGCGCCTGCTGGTTCATCTGGCGCTCGGCGCGGGCGCGTTCGAACTGGTCGTAATTCCCGGTGTACTGCGTCAGCTTCTGGTTTTCCAGATGCAGGATATGATCGACCGTCTTGTTGAGGATGTCGCGGTCGTGGCTGATGATGATGAGGGTTTCGCGATAACGGATAAGAAAATTTTCCAGCCAGACCAGGGATTCGAAATCCAGATGGTTGGTCGGCTCGTCCAGCATCAGCACATTCGGCTGCTGGAACAACGCGGCGGCAAGGGCAATGCGCGCGCGCCAGCCGCCGGAGAAGGACGAGATCGGGCAGGATTGCGCATGCTCGCTGAAGCCAAGGCCGGCAAGAATGGAGGCCGCGCGCGAAGGAGCGTCATAAGCGCCGATTTCATTGAGCCGGTCGTAGATATAGCCGATACGGTCCATATCCTCCGTCGTTTCGGCTTCCTTCATGAGCGCGGCGCGTTCGATATCGGCGGCGAGCACGATGTCGATGATCGGCGTTTCGTCGTCCGGCAGATCCTGCCGCACCATGCCGATGCTGGCGTTTTTCATGGTCGAAATGCGGCCGCCGTCGGGCGTTAATTCGCCGGAAATAAGCTTGAACAGGGTGGTCTTGCCGGTGCCGTTGGGGCCGACAAGCCCGATACGGTGACCCGCGGGGATATTGACCGACACATTCCTGAAAAGAGTACGCCCGGCAATGCTATAGCTAAGATCTTGAAGTGAAAGCATAATGTCCGCGCTGTTGAAAATCCTCCCCCGCTGGCAGGCAGGCCTTACTAGAGATTTGAGGCCGTTACGTCAATGTCGCCATATGCGCGAGGGCAATGCTGGCGGCGACCACGGCATTAAGACTTTCGACGCCCTGTGTCGGGATGGTGACGCGCTGCGTGAATTTCGCGCGGCCAAGACCGCTGCCTTCCTCGCCGACGATCAGCATACCGTCTTTCGGCCATTTGAATTTGTAAATCGACTGTCCGCCCATATCGAGGGCAATGCTGGAAGCCGGAAAATCGGCAAGGGCAGGGCCGCGCAGCATCGGCACGCGCAGCACGCTGCCGGCGGAAGCCTTGACGGCTTTCGGCAGGAAAGGATGCGCGGCCTCGCGCGCGAGGATAACACGCGGCACCGAAAACGCTTCGCAACTGCGGATCAGCGCGCCCAGATTGCCGGGATCGCCGATAGGTATGACAACTTCGATGCCTTTCGGTCTATGGGTTTTGGCGTCGGCCAGTTTTCCGATGGTCGGCTGTTCCACGGCCAGAATATTATAATGGGTGCCGAGCACGTCGATTTCGGCAAAAAGATTTTCGGCAAGTTCGATGATTTTTATGCCGTCGGATCGGGTAAGCGGCTTGCCGCCAGCCGGAACGATTTCATAAGCGATTGTCAGATGCGGTTTTTGCAAAAACTCGCGCACGAGCTTTTCGCCGCCGAGCAGGAACAGGCCTTCGGCCTTTAATCCCTTGGCGGATGTCAGGCTCAGAAGTTTTTTGAAGTGAGCGTTTTGCGCGCTTTCGATTTTATTCATTATGAGTGCTTGTCGCTTTCCTGCGCGCGTAAGCTACTCCAAGCGGGTAAAAATACCAAAAACTTAGTATGATGGCGAACGCCGACGAAGCTGTAGCGATGCCGGCGATCGGGGATGCGGTGATTTTTTCCGCGACGACATATATGTCGCCGCACAAACCAAGCGCCAGCGGCAGGGTTGAGGCTATCAGCAGGCGACTCCCGGTTCTTAGCATGTCTTCCGAATCCTCGCCGCCATGCGCGACCCGGTGATAGGCGGCGGGCGTCATCAGTAATATGGTCGCCAGAACGACGGCGCAAAGACTGGCCAGATGGATAAGCTGGGAAGATTCGGGGAGCCTTTCGAAGGCGCTGGTGAGTATGATCGAAAGCTGGAAACCGAGTGTTGCCTGGATGCCTGGCAAAATGACCCGGGATTCGGTGAGGAGATGGGTGATTTTTTCCTGCAGCGGCGGATGCGCCGTCATGGGCAGATGTTTCATGGAATTATCCTCGCCGCCCGTCGTCTGCTTTAGGGCGTAAGGGATGCCAAACCAGCAGCACGCGGCGATAATGGTCATCGCTGCGGCGATGGAAAACCCGATAAGCTCGCCAACGATATGCTCCATCATGATGCCGAGAATAATGCCGAACGATAGCGTGAATGGCACCAGGGAAATATTTCCCATGCGCGACAGAAGCGCGAGCATTGTGCGGGTGGAAGCGCCGCGATCCGCGATCCAGTGATATAGCTGCGGCATGATCAGCAGCATGATAGCGGCGATCATGAACAGAAGCGCCACGCCGTCGAGATAGCGGGCATGGCGAGGCAGTCCTTCGAACCTTTCGCTGAACACGCTCATCAACTGGAAGCCATATAGTATTTGCGCGCCGAGCATGAAAATGCGGGTATCGTCCAGCGCGGCATGGATTTTTTGCGAAAGGGCCAGATCGGCGGACATGGTGCGCCGCCGCGATCAACGGTAAAATGGCGAAACGATGCCCGCTGCCGGATTGCCGGGGATGCCGGCGTGGACGCATTGGAAATTTATTGCCATCGGCGCCGGTTATATGCCGCCGCGCATCAGAAACACGACCAGCAGAATAATGGCCAGAAGACCGATGCCGCCGCTTGGATAATAACCCCAGCTGCGGCTGTAGGGCCAGGCCGGCAGCGCGCCGACCACGAGCAGGACGAGCAGAATGACCAGGAGTGTATTTGACATTGTTAATCTCCCTTGCGATTGGCGGGCGTCCATGCAGATTTTCAGCCAGGCAGTAAAATTGCGATGGCCAAAACTTTTTAAAAAAATAAAAAAATCATAATGAAGATTGGGGGCGCAGTCTCGGAATAGAGAATTTATGCCAAATCCTTTTTCATAATGCGCGTTATGGTTTTCATTCATAGGAGGACGACATGGAACTTAAAACGATGAAGGATCTTTACGTTTCGCTGCTGCAGGACAGTTATGACAGCGAACGTCAGATCATTCGCGCCTTGCCGAAAATGGCCGATGCCGCCGAGACGCCCGAGTTGAAGCAGGCTTTCGAAGGTCATCTCGAGGAAACCAAGGGGCAGGTGATCCGGCTGGAACAGGTGTTCGGCATGCTTGGCGTCAAGCCCAAGGGCAAGTCCTGCGCGGCAACCAAAGGTCTGGTCGACGAGGCTCAAGACCTCATGAGCGAGGCGGTCGAGGAAGGCGTCATGGATGCCGGCCTTATCGCCAATGCGCAGAAGGTCGAGCATTACGAAATCGCCAGCTACGGTACGCTAGTGGAATTTGCCAAGCTGCTTGGCTTCCAGGATCAGGTCAGGCTGCTGGACGAAATCCTGCAGCAGGAAAAAGCAACCGACGTAAAGCTCACGAAGCTTGCGGAAAGCAAGGTTAACCGTATGGCCCAGGCTGCCTGATTGCCAGCTTCCGGTCATGGAAAGGCCCGTCTTCGTGACGGGCCTTTTTCTTTTCGCCGGACTCGTTCTACAATGCAGGCATGAAAATAAAAATGTTCTGGAAGCTTCTCAAGGCGACGGCGCGGGCATGGATCGACGACAAGGCTTCGCGTCTTGGTGCGGCACTGGCGTTTTACAGCGTACTATCGCTGGGGCCGATGCTGC
>JBFWTA010000177.1:0-5590 GCA_050248075.1 Bdellovibrionales bacterium
CTATTCGGCCCCGGCCGGTAAGACGGATGCACAGGCCGCCGCTGAAGGCGAAGGCCAGCAAGTCAGCTAAAAATCTGTTCTGTCCTCCAACAGAAGACACGCCCCGGCCCAGTGCCGGGGCGTTTTATTTTGCGCCGGGCGCGGGGTATTGATATTCGGCCGTCAGACGGTATTATGCAAACAGCGCCGCACTTCATCACCTGTTTGCCGCAGGGGTCGTATGACACATAGGCCGGGGCGCGGCGCTGTAACGTCAAACTTACTCCGACCCCGGCCTATAGGCTTTAAAAGCCTATGAATAACTGTTAGTCATTTTCCCTATGGACACGGGATGCGGTGCTGTTATTCTGCCAGACGATGAAGGACGGACGTTATGACTATCAAAAAGCAAAAGGCGCTTTCCCCGCACCATGCAGCGCTGCTGGCCGCTTCTGCTAAGAAGGGCGGCGCGTGGCAACACAACTTCAAGCGCAAGCCTGAAGAACTGCGCACCGGCCGCGATGGCATCGTTCACCATAGCGTCGCTAACCTGAAGTATTGGGAACACCTGAAAACCATGCAGCGCGCCGGTCTTATCCGTGGGCTGAAGCGCGAAATCGTTTACCCGATTATCAATGCCGCGACTGGCACGGCGTTTAAAAGCGGCAACGGACAGGACATGCGCTACACCACAGACTTCGAGTACATCGCGCCCGCGCCGGGCGTGAAGCTGGCCCCGGCCGAAGTGAAGCGCCGCGCGGCGGCCGAAGAACCTATGCACGACGATGAATTCGACATGGTGATCGAGGTAAAGGGCTTCACGAAGGAAAAGCGCGCGAACAAAAGCATCCAGCAGTTCGAACAGCAGACCGGCCGCATCGTCACTGTTATTCCCTACCGTTACGGCAAGTTCCTGCCGCCGATGAAGCGCAGGACATTCATTAAAAAGAAGGAAGGTAAGTGATGGCTACGTTTAAAGATATTCGCGTGAAGGACTGGGTAGAAAAGCAAGCGGCTGGGCTGCTGCTGAAGGCGGTATTCATCGACCTGCCAGAAGGCGGCCCGCTGGCAGGTACAATCCGCATCGACTTCGGCCGCCCTGTCGATTCCGATTTTCTGCAATATACCGACGCCGTTGCAATGTCAGAAGACTTCAACATTATAAGCAACGCGAACAAGAGCAGTAAGACGCGTGCGACCATCCTTCAGACAATCGAAGCAGACTTGAAAAAGATACGCAACTGGAACGCGCCGAAGAAACCTGCCGCGCCGCATTCTGAAGCGTTTGCCAAGTACATCGGCGGCACGTTGATGCTGACGAAGACGGCGAACAATGTCAGTTATGCCTTGCTGCTGGATGATGAAGGACGCCTGATGATGAAGGCGCACGACGCCCCGGCCGAACAGATCGACAAGGCAAACCCCATTGCACGCGCCATCGCGTCGGCATTCTTCCTGCGCCCCGAAGTTCTGGCATTCGCCGAAGAAATGGAAGCGAAACTGCGCTGGCATGATAACAAAGGCGGCTGGCAGAATTGCAGCCATGCCGATCTGCTGGAACGCCTGCGCGAAGAAACCGGCGAACTTCAAGCCGCCGTCGACGGTAAGTGCGCCGCCAGCATCATCGTGAAGGAATGCGCCGACGTAGCAAACTTCGCCATGATGATCGCCGACAATGCCGACGCCGGGCGCGGTTTATCGAAGAAGGATGCAGCCAGTGAGTGAAGCAGAACACCTGAAGCGATACCAGATATTCTGCTACGACGAAGAAAGCAGCGGTGGCGCGTATGATTATGTAGCTGCATACAGCAGCATGGCGAACGCTGTCGTGCAGGCCGTCACCTTCGCCGAACAGAAGAAGGTTAGGAACTGGCACATCTTCGACGCAGTGAAGGAATATGTGGTAGCAAGTGGAGTAGTGCCAAAATGAAACAGCGTTTTCTAATCCTTCGCACCTACGCCCGCTTCGACGGCCGCCGCATGAGAATGCGGCCGCTTCCGGGCCGGGTCGTTCGCTGGCGCTGGCTTGCCGTGCTGATTTGTGAATGGATAAACGCGGCTGAAGATGGCAATGTCGTCGCCGACTATAAGCTGGTTTGGCTGTGATGATCGAAGTCCAGCAGAAGCCCTGTGACACCTGCCCTTATAGGAAGGGAAGCCCGCTGGACTATCGGCCGCTGGAAGCGGCTGTCGCCGACCCGAAGATGAAGGGATTCTTCATCGGCCATCGCATCTGCCACAACAGCAAGACGGCGTGCTGTCGCGGGTTCTGGAATCGCAATAAGAATAAGTTCACCATAGGGCAGCTTGCACAGCGGTTCCGTGCTGTCATGTACGTTCAGCATGAACACGACCTGCCTATATCGCGCGACATGAAGAAACTATGGGCTGAAAGGGGGCCGAAGATGGAACAGGTTTACTATCCCGCTTATTTGCCGGGCCGCTGTGCTAACGGTTCTGAACTTGGCGGTGGAACCCATGTTCACGCAGTCCCCGGCGTCGCACCGAAAGATCATAACGGGTATGGGGGAAAGCACTATGCGGCCGCCAGCCCGGAAGCCGTTCGCCGGGATGGGTTCACGACTTCGACTGGAAACCGAAGACGATAACCTGTCCGAAATGCGTAAAGAAAATTGCATCAAGACCGAAGGGGGAATAGTGTTCTGCTTATCAATTCGCCAGCCGTGGGCTTGGCTGATCGTCAAGGGCTTTAAGGACATTGAAAATCGTTCATGGGGGACGAAGTTCAAAGGCCCTATTCTTATTCACGCATCGTCGTCGTTCGACGAAGACACGTTGCGCGACGTAGAAGCTGTGAAGCTGATCGAAGAACTGATCGGCCGTCGCCTGCCGATGCGCCACGAATACCCGCGCGGCGGCATCGTGGGCGCGTGCGTGCTGACGGGTTGCCTGCCGCCGAATAGCGAACTGGAAATGTTGTCGCCTTGGTATACTGGCGATTATGGATTCCAGCTTCAGCAGGCCATCGAACTTCCGTTCCTGCAACTGCGCGGCGCGCTGGGGTTCTTCGGCGCGCAGCACGGAAAGCTGATTGTCACGAACGGCGATCTGCCCGGCCAGTACCAGCTTCAGGTGCAAGCATGATGGGCTGGGAAGAAAGCTATCGCCGCGACAATGGCGTGCAGGATAAAGAGCCGACGGCCGCAGAAAAGCAGGCGGCCTATGCCGCACGCTTCCGCGCATGGAACCAGCAGCACACGCGCAACACGAAGGACATAATCAAGGAAGAACGGGGGGAATGATGCGTCATACAATAGATTATAAACAGGGTGAGTTCGACTCGCTTATAAGAACGATGGGCCTTAGCGACGTCTGGCTAAACGGCCAGCAGGATTATATGGACTTGCCAGCCGCGTCGGCATGGAAGGTCTGGCGCAAGGCTGCTGAAACATTTTACAGCGCCGCGCCCGCCGACAAGTTCATCGCACGCATCGCCGCCAAGAGTTTAGAAGATGCGATGGTGGACGCGCTGAAGAAGTGGGAACAGCAGCCGGGCGCTGTGAAGATGATAAACTTCGGACAGCAAGAGCGCATCGCGGCGCTGAATGCAGCGCTGGCTGCTGTCGAAGGAATCGCTAACCTAGACGGCAACTCGCATCACGTCGTCACTAGCGCCATCAAGGAACTGATCGACAAGGAACAATCCGGCCCATATCAGTCGCTGGAAGAATGGGGAAAAGTCGACAAGGCGATGAAGGAAGGCGTGCGCAAGCCGCCAGCACCACCTGAACCGCCGCCCGCCACGCGCACGGTGCGCGACGGCCAATTAAGTTCGGCGCGCTGGATATGCCAATGCAAGGAACCGCACTTCAAAGGCGCGAAGTGTCTTATATGCAATGGAAGCAAGCCGACGCCGAACACTGGTTCAAGCCGCAATATGTCTGGCGGATAGATGGCTGTGTTCGTAAAAGAAAGCGGGCCGTCGCGTCTTCCTTGGCGCAAGGGGGTTACGCATCCGGGGTGGATAGAAGATGCAGACGGCCTTCCTGTCATGTATGTGCCGGGCTGGATAAAAAAGCAGTATGGAACCAGCGCCGAAGCGAACATCGACTTAGTGCTGGCGGCAGTTAACGGGGGAAACAATGGCAGAAAATAGCGGCATCGAATGGACACACCACACATTTAACCCATGGATAGGCTGTCAGAAGGTAAGCCCGGCGTGCGACCATTGCTACGCCGAAGCATACGATCTGCGGTACAACGCGGGGAAGCATTGGGGCGCGAAAGCGGAACGCCGCCGCACGTCCGAAAAGAACTGGAACCTGCCCGTCAAGTGGAACAATCAGGCCATAGTCAGGAATGAACGCTATCGCGTGTTCTGCGCCAGCCTTGCCGACGTGTTCGATAACGCCGTCCCGGCCGCGTGGCGTGAAGACCTTTGGGCGCTGATACGTCGCACGCCCCGGCTGGACTGGCTGCTGCTGACGAAGCGGCCGCAGAACATTCGCAAGATGCTTCCGGCCGACTGGGGCGCTGGCTATCAGAACGTCCAGCTTGGCACGACGGTCGAAAACCAGACCGAAGCCGAACGCCGAATCCCGCACCTGATGGACATTCCCTGCGCCGTGCGCTTCCTGTCATGCGAACCGCTGCTGGGGCCTATCGACCTTCAGTTCATCGCGCAGCGGCCCGGCGACGGCGGCGACCATTATATCAACGCTTTGGAAGGGACGCTGTGGGACGACGTTAACGGCGGCATCGAAGGCGTCTGGGAACACGAAGCGAAGATCGACTGGGTTATCGCTGGCGGTGAAAGCGGCCCGCAGTTCCGGCCGACCGAAGAAGCATGGTTCCGCGCGCTGCGCGATCAGTGCCGGGAAAACGACACGGCCTTCCTGTTCAAGCAATTCAGCGGCGTGTCACAGCACGAAATAAAGAAGCTGGGCCGGGTGCTGGACGGCGTGGTGCATAACGAATATCCAAAACCAAGAGGGGGAAGCAATGCCTAATAAACAGATCATCGAAAAGGGCTTCGACGGCCCTATGAAAGCAGCATGGCCGACCGCGCCTGCGTTTCAGCGTCAGGAACTGCGCAATGCGTTCTTCGGTGGTGCGAACTTCATCCTGTCGTCGATGATGAAGAACCTAGAAACCGGCGAAGACGTCACGGCCGCCGATCTGAATATGATGGCAGACATTCAGGACGAACTGCTGGCGTTCATTCACGACTTCGAAGTTAAAAACCTGCCGACGATGGGGAACGCATGAACGAGCCTATTAACATACAAGAAAAGATTCTTCAGCGTGACGCGCGGCCGTATGTGAAGGATGAAAGTGGAATCTGGTTCCCGTACTCTATCAGCTATGTTCTGTATGGGATGCAGTTTTCGCTGGAAGTCTGGGCGCGTAGCGATGAAGAAGCGCAGGATGTACTTAAACAGATCGCGCAAACTGGCGTCGTCGACGGCCGCATCATGGGGGAAGCATAATGCCTATCTTGAACTATACGACCCGCATGCCGGTCGATAAGACGATGGCCGATATTGAAAAGCTGCTTACGAAGGCCGGGGCCACGGCTGTGCTGAAGGACTTCGACGGGGAAGGCAACATCGCCGCCCTGTCGTTCAAGGTTCCGACGGCTGACGGCGTT
>JBFWTA010000178.1:0-5465 GCA_050248075.1 Bdellovibrionales bacterium
GGGGACGATGGTGTCGCGCACCATGTCGACGCCTTTTCGTCCAGCAGCATGCGCACTTGGGGCGTGATCACCAGATTGCGGCGTACCAGCGGCAGCAGGTTGGGATCGAATTGCAGCTTCTTCAGCCGTTCGCGCATATAGTGATAGCCGATTTCCGCCTGCAGGTAGAATACCTTGAGCGGCTTGGAAGGCTTCATGCTGAGGAAGGGCAGGCCTGCGGCCATATGCGCCAGCCAGCAGATCAGCAGGTCGCTTTTCCCGACCTTGGGAGCGCCGCCAAGCACGAGCAAGCCGCCCGGCGTCAGTACGCGTGGCGCGATGATGTCATCGGGCATCGGCGAATCATCGTCGAGGAAATGACCGACAGTGAATGCCGGAATGGCCATGGACGGCGTGACCGTGATGCGGTTCGCCGACACCAGGAATTCACCCACGTCCATTTTCTCGGACACCGCATCCGCCGCGTCCCACTTGACCGGCTTGCCTTCCGGTATGGCAAGAATGGCGAGCGAGGCGATGCCTTGTGTTTTCAGCCGCGCCGCCACGGCTTCGGCATATTTATGGCCGGGTTCGTCATTGTCCGGCCAGATCAGCACATGCTTACCGGCAAACGGTGACCAATCGGTCTTGTCCACCGGCGCGTTGGCGCCGTTCATGGCGGTAGTGGCGCAGATACCGGTCTCGATCAGCGCCTGCGCGGCTTTCTCACCCTCGACCAGCACCACGGCGTTTGCCGCCAGGATGCCGGGCTGGTTATAAAGCGGTCTCGGTTCCGGCGCGCGCTGTCGGCGAGCCTTGACATCCCAGGGGCGGAACTGCTTGCCGGAAGGCGGATCGTAACGGTAAACGCAGGCGATCAGCTCGCCGGATGCATCATGGTAATCCCATTTTCCCGTGGACGAACCCAGATCTTCCGTCTCGGATACGGCATGTTTCGGCACCGGCTGCGGCGAAGTGCCGAGCCATTCATGAATGGAGCTGACGATTTCCGGGAATTTGCTTCTGGTATCCCAGCCATGAGCCGCACCCCACAGGGAGATAATGTCGCCGCCTTCGCCGGTGGCAAAATCATGCCACATGCCCGCCTTCGATCCGGAAAGTTCGACCGCCAGGCTGTCGCCTTTATTGCCGTGTATGTCGCCGATATGGAATTTGCCGCTCTTGAACACGCCGTTCGGCAGCAGGTAATGCAATGCCTCACGCAATCTTCCGGTCAGCATCCCCTTGATATCATCTATCGAGAGGGTCGATTCCGCTTTCGGGTAGGCTTGCGTTTGGGCGTCGTTGAAATCCGTCCAGTCATTGCTCATGCGTCTCCCTCCCAGCAGCGTTTGCGGTAGGAGCAGAAGCGGCATTCGAAATACTCCGGATCGGCGGTGACGCGCGGCATGGTCTCGCCGGATTCGGTGGCGCGCAGGATGAAAACGGCGCGGTCGCTTATTTCCTGAGCCAATGCGGCATTGAACGGTACCAGTTCGTGATACAGCTCCGCCGTATCCTTATTGATGGCGGTAAACAAGACGGGATTCCGGCAAATGCCCGGTATCGCGCTTTCCATGTATGCCTGGTAGATGGCGATCTGCGCCGCATAGACGGGCTTCGATTTCGCCACGCCATGCTTTTCGGTATCCTTCCATGATTTGGCGTTCAGCGACTTGCATTCCCACAACATGGGGAAAGAAAGGGCGAGTTCTTCCGGCCCGCCGTTGATCACCCCGTCGACATGGCCGCGAATGCGTCCGCCCGCTACCGAAAACCCGAACGGTTCACCATTTTGCTTGCGGGTGAACAGATCCAGCCCCGCCGCACGCAGCCAGCCGATGGCCAGGTCTTCGAACAGATGCCCCGCAGCGAAGATACGGATTGTTTTCCCGGAAAACTCCTCATCCTTGGGCGCATGGATGAATTCATATTGCAGCGCCCGCGCGCAGGCGACACCGAGGCGTGATGCGCCCAGATAATCGCGTTCCGGCTTCTTCCGCTGTTCATCGGACAGAGCAATATCGATACGCTCATTCAGGTTTTCAGCGAAGGTAGGACGATGGTTGAAATCCAGCATCAGAACGGCGCCTCCGCGCTGCCTTGCCGCATGCGATCCTGGTAGGCCGTCACCACCACTTCGATCAGCGTCAGCACTTCCTGTTTATTCAGATCGGCGAAAGGCCGGTGCATGCCGATCTCGGCGATATATTCGCCTAGCGGCCTTAACGCCGCGGCCATGCATTCCTTCTCAAGGTCGGTGGGATCGATCATGCCGCCCTCCCGCGATTGATCGCGCCATGGATGGCCTGCCGGTTGAACTGCATGGTCATGAGCGCCGACGCCTTGTAACGGGTCAGGCTGTAGTCGTTGCGGCAGGATGGCGGCAGGTAGCGCAGCTGCTTTTCCGTGGCGGGCTGGTGCAGCCAGGAGCGCGTCTTATGCGCCGTGTCCTCGCTTTCATAAAGGTTCAGCCAGTCATCGGCGGCGGCGAAACAGACGATACGTTCGCCGGAAGCCAGTAATTTCGCCGATTCGCCCTTGCGGGAACCCACGGCGTGCCAATCGTCGTCCTTGAGGAAAACGCCCGCCCAGGCATTGAAGCCGGTGGCCATGTAGTAGCGGTCATCGCCGTTCAGATCGCACCACAGAAAGCTGGAGCGCTTGAGCAGGTCGATCTCCGTCATCATGAAATCGCCTGATACGGCGGGTGCCGCGCCGACGCTTTCCCACACATGGCCGCAGAGCGGACATTCCTTCACCGCCAGCGGAACGGACGCCGCGCATTGCGGGCATTCCTTATACGGGGCTTCGCCGTCCTGATGATGATCTTCCAGATCCGCTTCCTGCTCAAGCGAGCCGTGGATCAGGCTGGATGTGCCGAAATCCAGCACGATGCAGTCTTTTTTCACCACGCCGGGGAATTCTTCCGGGTCGACCGTGCGCAGGCCGCGCCCGATCATCTGGATCATGGTGGATTTATAGGAGCTGGGGCGCAGAAGGATAATGCAGCTGGCGGGAGGGTAGTCCCAGCCTTCGGTGAGCACCGCCACGTTGACGACCACCTGCGCATCGCCGGAAGTGAACGCCGCCAGCGCATTCAGGCGATCCGTCTCGGACATATCGCCATACACCATGACGGCGGTAATTCCGGCCCGGCGGAAGCTGTCGCAGACATCGCGCGCGTGATCGACGGTGGAGCAGAACGCTACGGTCTTGCGATCACCGGCCTTTTCCTTCCAATGCCCGACCACGGCATCATTGATGGGGCGGGTGTTCATGATGCTGGCGACGGCGTTCATATCGTAATCGATCGCCGTATTGCGCACATTCTTCAGTTCTTCCTGCACCCCGACATTCATGACGAAGGTGCGCGGCGGCACGAGATGCCCGGAGGCGATCAGTTCCTTAACGGTGATCTGGTCGGCCACGTTGGAGAAAATCGGGCGCAGCCCCAGCTTGTCGCCGCGATTGGGCGTGGCGGTCATGCCAAGCAATTTCACCGAGGGATTGGCTTTTTTCGCGCAATCGATCACGCGCAGATAGCTGTCCGCCCTGGCATGATGCGCCTCGTCGATGACCAGCGCATCGAGCGCAGGCATGGCATCGAGATTGTTTTCCCGCGACAGCGTCTGCACCATGGCGAAGGTGACGGCGCCGTCCCATGTCTTGACAGTGGCGTTGTATACGCCGGTAGAGAGGTGCGGATTCACCCGTTGGAATTTGGATTGGTTCTGCACCGTCAGCTCGTCGCGGTGGGCGAGCACGCACGCCTTCCGGGCATTGTCCTTGAACAGGTCGCCAAGGATGGCGGAAAGCATGATGGTCTTGCCCGCGCCGGTCGGCGCGACTGCCAGCGTGTTGCCATGCTGATGCAGCGCGGCCACCGATTTGGAGACAAGCTCCTTCTGTCTGGGTCTAAGCAGCACTATCCGGCCTCCTTACTGCGCCCAGGAAGGCAGGTTGGTTTTCGGCTGCGCCGGTGCGGACTGTGTCGCCTGGGGAGCGCTGGCGGGGCGGCCCATCAATGCGGCATATTCCTTGTGGTCGCAGGTGACGGCGTATTTGATGACATTCTTGTCATTGCCGTTCTGGTCTTTTTCGATATCGGCGCGCGCCAGGAACTCGATGCCGTCGAGATCGCCCAGGCCGTTGATGCGACGGGCTGCCAGCGCCTGCGGGGAATTGTCCTTATTGCCGATGCCGCGGGCGGAATTGAGGATGCCCTTGATGAGGGAACGTCCGATATTCGCCCAGTCTTCTCCTTTTTCGCTGTGCAGGCCGATCATGCTCCACATCTTGCGACGGGCATATTGGCCTTCGAGCACCACGAATTCGCAGTTCAGATACACCGAGCCGGTGGTGGCGTTGCGGGTGGCATAACCGCCCGTCCAGCCTTTCTGCGCATCGTCATGTCCGCCTGGCCGGATGGTCATGCGCACCTTGACGAGTGTGCCCTTCGGGAGAGGATCGAAACTGGTCTGGTTCTCGGCATTATTAAAATCGTTCCAACTCATGTCATTCTCCTTGGGTTTGCGTGTGGGGGACGGCGTAGCTCAGGCGCTCAGCGGCGGGCTTGGCCTTGCCTTTGACTTTTTCCATGAGTCTTCCGAGATGCGGCTCCTCCATCATTTCGAGGCGGCCGGATCGATCTTTGGCCGGATAGCCATAGGGATTGAGCGTGTGGCAAATGAACGCGCGGAAAACTTTTCCTTCGTCGGCGGGGATCTCCGTCATGGTGATGACCTGATCGACGATGCCGGGCAGCTCCAAGCCGGTCTTGCTGCCCTCGATCTGCGGCTGGAAATAACGGCGGTTGAAATCGTCCAGCCGCTCGTCGAGAATGCCGACGAACCAGATGTTCTTTCCGCGCGTATGCTGCAGGTGCGTCAGCCAGGCGATCATCTCCTGGCCGTGCAGGCCGTAAGCGCCGCGCGTATCCGGCTTGCCGGTTTTTTCGCTGAACGCCTGCGGCTGGCCCTTGCACCAGTTGAAGCAGAGCCGCCCGGCCACGGTGATGCTGTCGATGAAGATGGTGTCGAATTTATCGAGTGCGTCCGGCTTGCCGTAACGCTCGCACACCGCATCGAAATGCGCCTGGCTGTAGGGCTGATCTTCGCGCAGCGCCGGGTTGGGACCGCCGATGAATGCCGCGAAATCACGGCATTCCTGCCAGGTACGCGGGCGGATGGTATCACCCGACCAGCCCTCGATGGCGAGATCTCCGGCCTCGAGATCGAAGAATAGGGTTTTTTCTGGCGGCAGCGTCCATAGCAAGGAAGTCTTGCCAATGCCGCTTTTGCCGAAGATGCACCCTTTGATGCCCTTGGTTTCCTTGAGCCGTTCGTCGGCGCTGATGATGGGGAGCGTCATTGATCGCCTCCCTTGCGGGAAAGCGCATCGATGATGTTCTCGCTACCAAGCGCGCCTTTTTCACGGGCATCGCGGTACAGGCGGCGCAGCGCGTAAAGGCGTGAAGTGAGAGC
>JBFWTA010000179.1:0-5439 GCA_050248075.1 Bdellovibrionales bacterium
GTCTGGCCATCAACTGAAGTCATGGGTTAAATCATGGAAATAGTTAATTATTCGGACGCTGCGCGCCAGGCGGGAGAAATGACTACCGCGCCTTTTCCGCAATCGCCCAGAAGGCGTCGGAGCTGATGCTGGCGCTGCCGACCAGGACGCCGTCGACTTCCACTTCGTCCAGAATGGGGCCTGCATTATGCGGGCTTACCGAGCCGCCGTATAAAATCTGGACGGCCTCGCCGGCGGGGCCGAGGACTTCGCGGATCACCCGGTGCACGTCGCTGATTTCTTCCGGCGTCGGCTGCTGGCCGCTGCCGATGGCCCAGACCGGTTCATAGGCGATCACGAGATGCGCCATGGTGCATTTTTCAGGCATCGAGGCGCGCAACTGGCGCGCGATGGCATCGGCCGTATTATCGGCGGCGCGGTCGCCGGCGGTTTCGCCGACGCAGAGAATGGCGGTCAGCCCCGCCAGCTGCACGGCGGCGGCCTTGCGGGCAATCAGCTCGTCCGGCTCGCCATGGCCGATGCGGCGTTCGGAATGGCCGACAATTACGTAACGGCAGCCGAGATCGGCGAACATCGCGGCGCTGACGTCGCCGGTATAGGCGCCATGCGTCGCCGTGTGGCAATCCTGTCCGCCGACTAGCACGGGCGTGCCCATCACGGCTTCGGCCACCGGCCATATAAGGGGCGATGGCGGGCAGATGACCATGTCGAAATCGAGCGGCTTGCTGGCCACGGCCTTTTCGGCCAGGTCGCCGGCAAGCGTGAGGCTGGAGGTAAGCCTGCCATACATCTTCCAGTTACCGACGATGAGCCGCCGCCGCTTAGACATTTATCAGACGCCCTGTTTTGAACTGTTGCCGTGGAATGACGAGCCTCCTATCATGCACTTTCCGATTGAGAATTGGTTAAAAATCCGCGGAAGGTCTTCCCATGCTTCAAACCATGCGCCATTTGGCCCAGTCCTGGCTGTTCAAGGGCCTGATGATCCTGCTGGTCATCAGTTTCGGCATCTGGGGCATCGGCGACATGTTCCACGGCAATCCTCTGCAGCGCACGGTGGCCAAGGCCGGCAAACTAGACATAACCGTGCAAATGCTCAACCGCGCATTCGACCAGTCGCTGCAGCAGGCCCGGCAGGTTCTGGGGCCGGATCTTTCCGCGTCGGAGGCCCGAAGCCTCGGCCTCTACGATCAGGCGCTCGAGACGCTCATCAACCGCGCCGAAGTGGAGCAGGGCATCGACCGGCTTGGCATCCGCGTCAGCGACAAGGACATTCTCGGCAAGATCATGGCGCAGCCCCAGTTTCAGGACAAGGACGGCAAATTCGACAAACAGCTGTTCCGCAGCATGGTCAACCAGTCGAACATGAGCGAGCGCGGCTTTCTCGACATTGCCCGCAAGGAAATGGCCCAGCAGCAGCTGTATGAAAGCCTGCAAAGCAGCCCGAAAACGCCCGCGACGATCGCTGAACGCGTGTATTTCGCGCGCGGACAGAAGCATGTTTTCGACGTGGTGACGGTAAGGAACGGCGGTATTGCCGAGACCGCCGCGCCGGACGACAAGACGCTGCAGGACTATTACGCCAATAATTCCGCTGCCTTCATGGCGCCCGAATACCGGGCGATCACCCTTGTCAGCCTGTCCGCGGACGATGCCGCGAAGGACATCGCCGTGAGCGAGGACGAGCTTAAAAAACAGTATGACGCCAAATCCGCCGAGCTTGCGCGACCGGAGCGCCGCGACGTGCTGCAGGTCGTGCTGCAGGACGAAGCGAGGGCAAAGGAGCTTGCCGCCGCCGCGAAAAAGAGCGGCAATCTTGCCGCCGCCGCCGCCAAAAGCGCCGGAAACAATCCCGTGCCGCTGAACGGCATGGAAGAAAAAACCACGCCGCCGGTGCTGGCCCAACCGATTTTTTCCATGCCGGAAGGCCAGATTTCCGATCCGGTCAAAAGCGATCTCGGCTGGCATGTCCTTCAGGTCGAAAAGATCGAGCCCGCCGGAATGCCGTCCTTCGACAGCGTCAAGGACCAGTTGCGCGAAGCCGCGCGGCAGGAGCAGGCGATTGAAAACGTGACCAACATGATCGACCGGCTGGACGACGAGCTGGCGGCCGGCCATTCGCTCGAGGATATCGCCGACGGCATGAAGCTGCGCCTGGTCAGGATTCCCGCGCTGGACGCCGAAGGCAAAACCCCTGACGGCACGCCGCCGGCCGAACTGCCGGGCAGGCCGGCATCCGTCAAGACCGCCTTCGGCCAGGCCAGCGGAGAGACGAGCCCCATTCTGGACGACAGGAACGGCCATTATACCGTCGTGCGCACCGACAACGTCACGCCCGGCGCCGCGCCGCCTTTCGCGCAGATCAAGGATAAGGTCGCCGCCGCCTGGAAATCCGCCGAATCCGCCCGCCGCGCCGCGTCGGCGGCCGAAAACATCGCCAAGGCCATGCGGGAAGGAAAGCCCGCCGCCGCCTTCGCTGCGGATCCCGGGGTCGATGTGCGCCTTTCGAAACCGGTTTCCATGATCGGAGATCGCGATCCGGATATTTCGGAAAACATCGCGACGTCGATTCTCAAGCTCAAAAAGGGCGAGGTGACCGTCATTCCGCAAGGCGACCGGCAGCTTGTGGTCCGCCTCGCGCAACGGGTCGATGCCGCCCCGGTTTCGCCCGATAACGGTGCTTATGGCCGGGTGGCATCGGAACTTAATACCCGCATGCCGAATGAAATCGTCGAACAGTATGTCAAATACCTGCGCGTGATCTTTCCGGTCGACATCGACCGGGGGCTGCTGGAAAGCCTGCGCCAGCAGGGCAGCTGAGCGGGCATGAAGCTGACGCCCGATTTCGACGTTTTCGCCCGCAACTGGCGCGCCGGCAAAAACCAGACCGTTTCGACCGCGCTGGTGAGCGACACGGAAACCCCGGTGTCGGCGGCGATCAAGCTGGGACAGGGCGGGCCTTATAGTTTCCTGCTCGAATCCATGGAAGGCGGCGTTACACGGGGACGCTATTCGATTATCGGCCGCCGGCCCGATCTGATCTGGCGCTGCGAGGCCGGCGGAAAAGTCTCGATCAACCGCGCGGCGATCGACAATCCGGATGGTTTCACGCCGGCCGGCCGCGCGCCGCTGGAAGATCTCCAGACGCTGCTTGCCGAATGCTTTATCGAGGATCCGCATCAGCCGCAGCCGATGGCGGCGGGGCTGTTCGGTTATCTGGGGTACGAAATGGTGCGCTATATGGAGCGCCTGCCCGACCAGAAGCCGTCCGGCATCGATGTGCCGGAATCCCTGCTGATCCGCCCCACGCTGCTGGCGATCTTCGATCAGGTCGATAACAAGATCACGCTGGTGACGCCCGCCTGGTTCGACAAGGCAAAGACGCCCGAAGCGGTTTATGCCCGGGCCCGGGCGCGGCTCGATGAAGCGCTGGCCGATCTCGCGCAGCCGATGCCGCCCTTGCCGAAACCGAAAGCCGCCGCACCCCTGCCGGAGCCTTCCGCCAACATGACGGAGGCGGATTTCTGCCGCATGGTCGAGCGCGCGAAGGAATATATCCGCGCCGGCGATATTTTTCAGGTGGTGCTGTCGCAGCGTTTTGCGCAGCCCTTTACGTTGCCGCCTTTCGATCTGTACCGCGCGATCCGCCGGCTCGACCCGTCGCCGTTCCTGTTCTTTTTCGATTTCGGCGGTTTTTCGGTGGTGGGGACCAGCCCCGAAATCCTCGTGCGCGTGCGCGACGGCAAAGTCACCATCCGTCCCATCGCCGGCACCCGCCCGCGTGGCCTCGGCAACCGCAGCGACGCCGAACTTGCGGCAGAACTGCTGGCGGACCCCAAGGAACTTGCGGAACACCGGATGCTGCTCGATCTCGGGCGCAATGATGTCGGGCGCGTGGCGAAAACCGGCACGGTAAAGGTCACGGCGCGCGGCGCGATCGAGTATTACAAGCATGTCATGCATATCGTTTCGAATGTCGAAGGGGACATCAATCCCAAGTTCTCGCCGCTCGACGCGCTGATCGGCGGCTTTCCGGCGGGCACCGTCAGCGGCGCGCCCAAGGTGCGGGCGATGGAAATCATCGCCGAGCTGGAACCCGCGCGGCGCGGCATCTATGCCGGCTGCATCGGTTATTTCGGCGCCAACGGCAACATGGACACCGCCATCGCCATCCGCACCGCCGTCATCAAGGACGGCACCATGTATGTGCAGGCAGGAGCCGGGATCGTATATGACAGCGATCCCCAATCCGAACATCGCGAATGCGCTGCCAAGGCGCGCGGGCTGCTGCGCGCGGCGGCGGAGGCCGCGAAACCTGCCGACTGACCGGCATGGGATGTTTCACGTGAAACAATTTCGTGCGACAGAAATTAACCTTAACGTGTAAATTGCCGGCCCGCCTGCCGGGCGTCAGAATTCCCGTCCAGCGCGACGGCTGTTGTGTCGGATCGGATGATGTTCGAGCTGTGTAATTTGCTTCGGGCGTAAGAGGGGCGTTCCTGTTGTCAACAATATACTTAATGGACATTTGCGTCAAGAAAAATATTCTTCGGCGCAAAAATATTTTCGCGCGGCATAAGTTGTTGCCTGTTTATGGTAAGCGGGGCCCTGCCTAAGGCCCCTTGACCTGCACAAGTCCGTTTTTCAGCAGTTCGCGCACCGGCACGAAAACGAAACCGCGTCTTTCGGCGTCGGGTATCCAGCTTTCGAGGGCGGCGAGCGTCACGTCATGCGGATGGCCGATGGCAATGGCATAGCCCTTGCGCCGGGCGACGCGCTCGGTGGCGTCCAGCTGGGCGCGGACGGCGTGCGGCGACAGGCTGTCGTCGAGAAACACGTCGCGCCCCAGAACCGGCAGGCCGTGCCGGCGCGCCACCGCTTCGCCGACCGATTTCGGGCCGGTGCGGGAGTCGAGGTAAAAAAGCCGCCGCCTGTCTATCTCCTCCATCACGATTTCCATGCCGGGCGCATAGGCGGTGAATTTGCTGCCCATGTGGTTGTTCATGCCGTCGAAACCTTCGAAGCTGTCGAGCGCGCGGACAAAGCGGCGGCGGATTTCGTCGGCGGACTGGTTGACGAACAGGCCGCCCGGCCCGGGATGCTGCGGCCCCACCGGCTCCATCGGCATATGCAGCATCAGCTCGTGCCCCTTGTCCTGCGCCGCCGCCGCCTGTTCCTCGAGGCGCTCGGCATAAGGCAGGAACGAGAGGGTGACGAAACCCGGAAGATTAATCGCGCGACGGCTGCCGCTCTGGCTCAAGCCCATATCGTCGATGACGATGGCGATCTGCGGCTTGTGGCCGGCCGGCAGAACGGGCGGCGGCGGCACGACGGGTATGCTGAGGGTCGCGACTTTAGCCGTCGTGTTTTCGGGGAGCGCCGGTACGGCCGCTCCGGCCGGCGGCTCCGGGAGGGGGAATTCATGGGGCGGCGCGGCGG
>JBFWTA010000180.1:0-5403 GCA_050248075.1 Bdellovibrionales bacterium
CGCAAGAAGCGTGGGGAATGCCGTTTGTCGTCAAAATAGAGAATGGCGCGGAAATTTTTCAGCAGGATAGTGGTTTCACAAATACAAGCGGTTTATGGATGCGCTCGTCGCCATCCGAGCCGTTAAAAGAGATTATTCCTTTTGGACAGGAAAGCGTCGAGGTCATCAGTTACTTCGGCGGTTATATCTATGCCATGACGCAAGGTGATTTGCAAACGGGGCAACTGGTGAGGTTTACTCCGGATGCACCGGATAAGCGCGAAATTCTTGTGCCTGAGGTGGACGGCAAATACATGCGTGATTATCTGGCCTACGATGGAAAAATATATTTGAAATATAGGCAAAATGTAAATGCGCAGGCTTCCGTTTATGACACCGCGAATGGAATTGTGACAGAGATGCAGGTGCCCGACAATTGCGATTTGGTCTTTCTTCCGAACACGCGAGATAAGTCGGGATTTGACGTTCATATGTTGTCCTTTACCGAGCCTGAAGCGGTTTGGCATTATAATGCCGCGAATAATAAACTGGAGCCGCCGGATACGCCTGCCGTTGAATACGCGCTTAACGATTGTATCGTCGAGCAAAAATGGGCGATATCAAAAGATGGAACCCGCGTTCCTATGACAGTCGTTCGCCATCCGGATACAGAGCTGGACGGTACAGCCGCCCTGCTGATTGACAGCTACGGGGCGTCAGGTTTGAGCCGGGGGCCAAATTTTTCGTCGGAGATGCTCGGCTGGGTGCGCTCGGGCGGCATATTTGTCGAGGCCAATCTAAGGGGCGGAGGCGAATTTGGTATTCCCTGGAATGAGGGAGGCGGCGGAGTAAATAAACCGAATACATTCGACGACCTGGCGGCTTGTGCGCGCCAACTGCAAAGCGAAGGTTATTCATCTCCGGCTCGTACCGCACTCATCGGAGGATCAGCCGGAGGAATGACCGTTTTATGCACGATGCAGAAATATCCCGAATTGTTCGGCGCGGTGCTGGCTATGGCGCCTGCTACGGATACGTTTAAACTCCTCCACGGCGATCTTGGCGATCCTAAAGGCGACCGAAAAATATTCGACACCATGCTCTCCTATAGCCCGCTTTTAAACATCAAAAAAGGGGTTGAATATCCGCCGCATTTAATCTGGCAGGGCACAAATGATAGCCGGGTTCCTCCTTGGCATGCGCAAAAATTTGTGGCGGAAACCCGCCATGTAGATCCCCATATTCCATGTTATTTGTATATGGATGAAGGCGGCGATCACTTCGGATCGGCCAATGGCGAATACGAAGGAGATGGACGCAGAATAGCCACGATGTTGGCATTTGCCGAAACAGCCATCGGCCCTCTGGCTCAAAAGGATTTCAGGAAGTCGCTGGAAAGCGGCCTGTCGCGCGGCAAAGGAAATTTGAGGCAGGAGACAAGGCCGCGGCTAAACCGATAAATCCCATATTTTTCCGATGACGCCGCGGATCAGCGCCCCACCAACTCCTTTTCCTTCTTGTCGTCCGGCGGCGCCGGGGGTTCGGGGGCTGCGGTGAAGGCGAAGGTGAGTTTGCCGGCGTCCCTGTCGAGGCCGACGAGGACCGCGCCGCCCTTCTGCAGCTTGCCGAACAGCAGTTCCTCGGCCAGCGCCTTCTTGAGCTGTTCCTGGATGACGCGGGCGAGGGGGCGCGCGCCGTAAAGCGGGTCGTAGCCTTTTTCGCCCAGCCATTTGCGGGCGTCCGGGGTGAGTTCGATGGTCACGCCGCGGTCGGCCAGCTGGCCCTCCAGCTGGAGGACGAATTTTTCCACGACGCGGTCGATCACCTCGGCGGTCAGCGGCTGGAAGCCGATGATGGCATCCAGACGGTTGCGGAATTCCGGTGTGAACATGCGGTTGATCGCGTCCTTGTCTTCGTCCACGCGCTTTTCGCGGTTGAAGCCGATGGCGGGTTTCGCCAGATCCGCGGCGCCCGCGTTGGTGGTCATGATCAGGATGACGTTGCGGAAATCGACGATCTTGCCGTTATGGTCGGTCAGCTTGCCGTGGTCCATCACCTGCAGCAGGATGTTGTAAAGGTCGATATGCGCCTTTTCGATTTCGTCGAGCAGCAGCACGCAATGCGGGTTCTGGTCGACGGCGTCGGTGAGAAGGCCGCCCTGGTCGAAGCCGACATAGCCCGGCGGCGCGCCGATCAGGCGCGAGATGCTGTGGCGTTCCATGTATTCCGACATGTCGAAGCGTTTCAATTCGATGCCGAGGCTGGCGGCGAGCTGGCGCGCGACCTCGGTCTTGCCGACGCCGGTGGGGCCGGAGAACAGGTAGCAGCCGATGGGCTTTTCCGGCTCGCGCAATCCGGCGCGGGCGAGCTTGATCGCGGCCACGACCGAGGCGATGGCGTCGTCCTGGCCGTAGACCATGGCCTTGAGATCGCGTTCGAGATTCTTGAGCGTTTCGCGGTCGTTCTGGTTTACGGATTTCGGCGGGATGCGCGCGATCTTGGCGACGACGGATTCGATATCCTCGACGCCGATGGTGGTCTTGCGTTTCGCGGGCGGCAGCAGCATCTGCGACGCGCCGGTTTCGTCGATCACGTCGATGGCCTTGTCCGGCAGCTTGCGGTCGCCGATATAGCGGGCCGACAGCTCCACCGCGGCGCGCACGGCCTCGTCGGTATATTTTACATGGTGGTGGTCTTCGTAATAGCTCTTGATGCCGCCGAGAATTTTAATGGCGTCCTCGATCGAGGGTTCGTTGACGTCGATTTTCTGGAAACGGCGCACAAGCGCCCGGTCCTTTTCGAAATAATTGCGGTATTCCTTGTAGGTCGTGGAGCCGATGCAGCGCAGCGTGCCGTTGGCCAGCGCGGGCTTGAGCAGGTTGGAGGCGTCCATCGAGCCGCCCGAGGTCGCGCCGGCGCCGATGATGGTATGGATCTCGTCGATGAAGAGGACCGCGCCCGGCATGTTCTTGAGCTCGGTCAGCACGTTTTTCAGGCGTTCCTCGAAATCGCCGCGGTAGCGCGTGCCGGCCAGCAGCGCGCCCATGTCCAGCGAATAGATGACGGCGTTCTGCAGCACCTCGGGCACCTCGCCCTTGACGATGCGGCGCGCCAGGCCCTCGGCGATGGCGGTCTTGCCGACGCCGGGATCGCCGACATAGAGCGGGTTGTTCTTCTGGCGGCGGCAGAGAATCTGGATCGTGCGGTCGACCTCGGCGGCGCGGCCGATCAGCGGGTCGATGCGGCCTTCCAGCGCCTTGGTGTTGAGATTGGCGCAATAGGCATCGAGCGCGTCGGCGCCTTTCTTGGCGCGCGTCTCCGGTTCTTCCTCGGCGCCGTGCGGCGCGCCGGCCCCGGCGCCCGCGTTTTTCGATTTGGTGATGCCGTGCGAGATGTAGTTGACCGCGTCGAAACGCGTCATTTCCTGGCTTTGCAGGAAATAGACCGCGTGGCTTTCGCGTTCGGAAAACAGCGAGACGAGGACGTTGGCCCCCGTCACTTCCTCGCGGCCCGAGGATTGGACGTGGATGACGGCGCGCTGAAGCACGCGCTGGAACCCGGCGGTGGGCTTGGCGTCGCTGTCGGCGTCGGAGGCGGCGAGGCCTTCGAGTTCCTCGTCGAGATATTTGCCGAGCTCGCCGCGCAGCCGGTCGAGATTGACGCCGCAGGCGCGCATCACCGCCACGGCGTCCTGGTCTTCGGTCAGCGCCATGAGCAGATGTTCGAGCGTCGAATATTCGTGCCGGCGTTCGTTGGCGAGAGCCAGCGCGCGATGCAGGGTGCGTTCGAGATTGCGTGAAAGCATGTGGGGCTCCTGCCCCGAGGGGCGCTGTGAGAGCTTACCTATATTAGATGGTACCCGCGCAATAATAAACAAGGGGTAAAGGCTTTTGCTTTCTACCGTATTTTCAGAGGGTTGGGTATGTGGCGGAGTGACCGGGGCGGGGTTAGCCGGCGGGACCGGAGTCGGGGTCGGGTTTGGCACCCCGTCGATTGCGTTGCTTTGGACGTGATGATTTCTTTTTTCCCACGCCTTCTTCGTCGAAGACTTTCAGGAAGGCAAGGTAAGCCGGCGATGGAGGCGCGGCGGCCTTCTGGGTGGCGGCCATGCGGGGGGCATGGCGCCGAGCCATTTCATCGCCCGTGGTTTCGGATACAAGTCTTCCGTCTTCTTCTGTTGGATTAACAACTACCCGCCAGCGGCGGGGTTGAGGGATGAAGCGATTGCTATCTGTCTTTTTATTTTGCCCACTGCTGCCGGATTTGCGGGGACGGGAAGGATATATTATCTCGATCTCTGGAGAGAGGCGATGGACTCTGCGAACCATGCCGGAAGAGATACCCCGGCCCTTCAGTTCATTGGCCGTATCCTGAATGTTATGTGTTCTTGTTAATGACGAATGAATAAGACGGAAATTTTCCGTTGCTTTGAATTTATCGAGGCGTGTTTCTACCCGTCTTTTTATATGATCCGGACGTTCTGTCACCGGTTTCGGTCGCGGAGCCAAGCCGGGGGATTTTTTGGGCGGCGTTATGTTTGTTTTTTTAGCAACCGTTCTTATTTCTCGCGCCGTAACATGATTTTCTTTAAGAAAATCAACGATATCAGGCACAGTTTTACCCAGTTGAAGCTGTGTGAGAATGCTTGTGTATCTGTCGGTTTCCTCATGACGCCGTTGAAGCGTTTGTGCGCGGCGTCTGACGACTTCCGCTGTCGGGCTGCGACGCTTTCGGGGCGGGCTTATGTTTTCGTTTGTCGCTACCGTTCTTATTTCTCGTGCTGTAACTTTGATTTCTTTAAGCGCTTCCTCAATTTCGGGTACAGATTTGCCCCGCCGGAGTTGCGAAAGAATGTTTTGATAGCGCGGCGTTGATCGCCGGTTTTCCCGCGATGTCGCTGCGCGTCGCGCGAGAACTTCCGCGCTAAATTTGTATCCTTTTCTTTTAGGCGGATCGTCCGACATTATGGCCTGCCTCGACGGTCGCATATTTGTGGCCGTTATGCGGAATTATGTCAGCCAGCTTTTAATAAGGCGCTAATAGAATTTTAAGCCGTTTTAATCAATTAACCTCTGCCTTTGTAAGACGGCACCCCCGTCTCCGGCACGGTGACGCCTTTCGGCAGTCTGCCGCGTTCGAAGAAGATATCGATGGGGATGCCGCCGCGGGGGTACCAGTAGCCGGAGACGCGCAGCCATTTGGGGGCGATGGTTTTCAGCAGCCGGTCGCCGATATGGACGGTGCAGGCTTCGTGGAAATCGCCATGGTTGCGGAAGCTGTGCAGGAACAGTTTCAGCGATTTGCTCTCGACCAGATATTTCCCCGGCACGTAATCGATGACGATATGCGCGAAATCCGGCTGGCCGGTGATGGGGCACAGCGTCGTGAATTCCGGGCAGGTCAGGCGCAGATCGGAAGAGCGTC
>JBFWTA010000181.1:0-5386 GCA_050248075.1 Bdellovibrionales bacterium
TTTTGGTTTTTTCCGGCGAGATTCACTCTCGCCCTCCAAAATTACGTGTTATATCGGCGGCCCCATGCACCCAACCCTTCTCATCTTTCTTGGCGGCGGCACCGGTGCCGTCGCGCGCCATCTTATGTCGGCGGCGGTCAAGCACCAGACCGAAGGAAAAATTTTTCCTTACTCGACATTATGCGTAAATCTGCTCGGCGCGCTCCTCATCGGCATGCTCGCCGAAATCCTGGCGGTTCGCCTGTCGTTGCCCGAAACCGCCCGTTACTTCCTCGTCACCGGCTTTCTGGGCGGCTTTACCACCTTCTCCGCCTTCTCCCTCGAATCCGCCCTGCTCATCGAACGCGGCGACTACCTTACCTGTGCGGTTTACGTCGCGGCTTCGGTGCTGGGAACGATTGCGCTGGTGTTTGCGGGAATGTGGGGCATGCGGGGGATTTTATAAGACCCGCCATTAGGCTCATGGCGCCCTTTACTCATCATCTTGCAAGACGAGTTGACGTGCAGCCCTGAGTTTTTTCCATCATCACAAGCAAAGGCGCGCGCATACATGGCGCATGCACACTCCAGAGCTTCCCCGAAAAAAATGGTAGGCTAGCTTGCGGCCTGGGCCGTGGACTTGCCGCCGCCTATGCCGCGGCCGGCATCGGCGCCGGGCGGATCGCGCAGGACATAGCCGCGGCCCCAGACGGTTTCGATATAATTGTCGCCGCCCGCCGCCGTCGCCAGTTTCTTGCGCAGCTTGCATACGAACACGTCGATGATCTTGAGCTCCGGCTCGTCCATGCCGCCATACAGGTGATTGAGGAACATTTCCTTGGTCAGTGTCGTGCCCTTGCGGAGACTCAGCAGCTCGAGGATTCCATATTCCTTGCCCGTCAAGTGCAACGGATGATTGTCGACTTCCACCGTGCGCGCGTCGAGGTTCACCGTCAGCTTGCCGGTGCGGATGACGCTGTCGGAATGGCCTTTGGAACGGCGGATAATCGCGTGAATACGCGCCACCAGTTCGCGCCGGTCGAACGGTTTCGTCAGATAATCGTCCGCGCCGAAGCCGAGCCCCTTGATCTTGTTATCAAGCTCCGAAAGACCCGACAGAATAAGAATAGGCGTCGACACCCGCGCTGCGCGCAGCCGCCGCAGCACTTCGTATCCGTCGATATCCGGCAGCATGAGGTCGAGAATAATGATGTCGTAATCGTAGATCTTGCCGATCTCGAGACCGTCCTCGCCCAGATCGGTCGTATCGACGATAAAGCCTTCCGCCTGCAGCATCAATTCGATGCTCTTGGCAACCGAGGTATCGTCTTCGACTAGAAGAACACGCATATGTTTTGCCCCATTCGTTAACGGCAGCCCTCGGGCGAGAGCGCGATGTGAGAATTATGGTTAACCTGTCTCAGCCCCGGGTAACGCGGCGTTAAGCTAATCTTACTATAAAAGCTTAACAAAAAGTAAACTTTGTTAACGTCGCATCTTCCTTTGACCCGGACATTTTTTTTCATATAATCCAAAAACTTAGCCACGAGTTATCCCCATATGCCCAGCGAGCCAAACCCCTTAATCAGTGATATCGAGGCCGTTCCGCCACACCTCATTTTCGGACGGGTTACCGGTGTTCAGGGGCTGCTGGTGGAAGTGGCCGGAATCGAGCGGCACTTGTCGGTCGGTTCGCGGTGCAATGTCATAGCACGCGGAGACCGGCGGGTGCTTTGTGAAGTGGTTGGGTTCCGGGACAACAAGGCGCTTTTGTTGCCTTTCAGCCCGCTGGAAGGCGTCGGCCTGGGCTGCAAGACGGAGCTCGCCGATTCGCAGCCGACTATCGCCCCTTCCGAAGCCTGGCTGGGCCGCGTGGTGAACGCGCTCGGCGAGCCTGTGGACGGCAAGGGCCCCCTGCTCCATGGCGCGATCCAGCAGCCGATCCGCAACCTGCCGCCACCCGCCCATGCGCGGCAGCGCGTGAAAGGCAAGCTCGATCTCGGCGTGCGCGCGCTCAACACGTTTCTCACCTGCTGCCGCGGCCAGCGCATGGGAATTTTTTCCGGTTCCGGCGTCGGCAAATCCATTCTGATGTCGATGGTCGCGCGCTATACCTCCGCCGACGTCTCGGTCATCGGCCTGATCGGCGAGCGCGGCCGCGAGGTGCAGGAATTTTTGCACGACGATCTCGGCCCCGAGGGTCTCGCACGCAGCGTCGTCATTGTCGCCACCTCCGACGAGGCGCCATTGATGCGCCGCCAGGCGGCCTATCTGACGCTCGCCGTCTCGGAATATTTCCGCGACGCGGGCAAGGATGTGCTGTGCCTGATGGACAGCGTCACGCGCTTCGCCACCGCGCAACGCGAGATCGGCCTGTCCGCCGGCGAGCCGCCGACGACCAAGGGCTACCCGCCCACCACCTTCGCCGAACTGCCGAAGCTTCTGGAGCGCGCCGGCCCCGGCCCGGCGGGCAAGGGCAGCATCACCGGCCTGTTCACTGTCCTTGTCGACGGCGACGACCACAACGAGCCGATCGCCGACGCCGTGCGCGGCATTCTCGACGGGCATATCGTGCTCGACCGCAACATCGCGGAACGCGGGCGCTACCCGGCGGTGAATATTCTCCGCAGCGTCTCGCGCACCATGCCCGCCTGCAACAGCGACAAGGAAAACGACATCGTCACCCGCGCGCGCCAGTATCTCGCCGCCTATGAAAACATGGCCGAGATGATCCGCCTCGGCGCCTACCGCAAGGGCGCCAACAAGGATGTCGACGAAGCGATCAATTTCTACGGCCCCCTCGAAAACTTCATCCGCCAGGGCCGCAACGAGCGCGCCGACCTCGCGGGGGGTTATGCTGCGCTGGCGAAGATATTAGGCGTTTCCTGGCCATAAATAAGGCAATACGACAAACATCTTCGTAAATCGGATTTTTTGGTCTAGTATTCATCAAAATTCGAATTATCATTTTACGAAACGTATTATTTAAGGAGACAGACATTGCTGTTACGCCCCCCTGAAAATCCGTGTTACGGCGTTTATACAGATCATCGTACGGGCATAGTCATCTGCGATGCAGGCACGGGGTTAGTCTATGCCCCCAGTTTCGTTCAGGCGACCGAGCCTGACGCCGGAACAAAATTTTTCGGTCCCTTCGACCGCGCCAAAATCGTTTATCTGAAACTCGCCGCCGGCGCCTCCAACCCGTCTCTGGAAGACGATTTACGTGTCCTGCCCCCTGAGGACAGCCGCCGCGTGCGCGAGGCGCTCACGTGGTACAATCAGGACCCCGCCGCATGCCTGCAGCATGCGCATGATAATCATGATGACATACACCTGGCGCGTAACGCTGCGGTCTTTGACAACGCGCTTATCGACGCCATGCACGCCTCATCCCGTGGTGGCGGTGGCATTGACCCGAAATGCACTGGCATGCGCAATTTATGCGACGACGCCGTAAGTCATCCCGAGCGTGGATCACGCCTGTTAGCAAGGGATTTGCCCGCAGGACCTTGTAACTTAGGTTAGCCCTCCAGGACCGGAACTTTCTTTTCCTGTGCGGCCGGCGCATAATCCCGCACGGATGAAATCCCTCGCCACCCTTATCAAATATCAAAAGACCTTGGTCGACGAGCAGCGGCTGGTGCTGGCGCGGGCGCAGGACCGGCTGGAGGCGGTGGCCGCGGCGATTGCGAAACTGGAAAACGACCGGCTGGCCGAACAGGCGGCGGCGCGCAAAGACCCCGCGAACGCCATCACCTATGGCGCCTTCGTCAAGGAAACCATCCGCCGCCGCGAGGCGCTGGACAAGGACAGGCAAATCGCCGAAGCCGCCGTCGCCGCCGCGCGCGACGCCCTCGCCGCCGTGTTCGAGGAACAGAAACGCTACGAAATCGCCGAAGCCACCCGCCTCGCCGCCGAAGAAAAAGCCCAGGACCGCCTCGAAACCGCCGAACTGGATGAAATCGGCGGCGTGACACATGAGCGGAGGAAGTAGCCGGAGCAGTTCCCGCCGGCGCTACGTGGCTGCTCTGTGCCCGGTTTTATTGCATACATTGTGTGCAATCAAATAGCCGAACAAATACAAATAAACCCCGGCAGTATTAACCATGCACATTACTTGATTGATTGCCGGCGGGAAGGCCTGTAATGAATCTCGACCCCCCTCCGGTGGAGATAAAAATGATAAAGTCGATGCGCAGCTTTTTTGACCGCGCCCCTGTTTTATCAAACCTGCTTCATCGAAAACAAATACGCTGCCTCGTCTTTATCGGCGTCTTCAGCATCATGCTGTCACCGCAATTTGCCTTTTCTGCCAATTCCAGACTTTATACATTTACATATAGCGGGAACACGATATATCAAAGCGTGGCCCCGTTCTCAGCCCAGGGCAAGATTACCGGTACGGCTACTTTCAGCCTGTCACCGGGATACTCGGGCAATGCAACGCCTCTTACCTTCAGCCTGAGTTCACAAGGTCAAACGGCCACGCATCTTACAGGCGGGGGGCCTTACCAGACTTTCAGTTTTTCGAACGGCGCGATTGCCGCATGGCTCCTGAGTTCTTATAACTCTACCGGCCTGAATGTTTTAACGCATTCCTGGCCAGGTTTTTCGGTTATCGACAGCGCGCAGCTTAATTCAGATACATCCTTCCCGTGCTATAGCGGATGTGCCGAGCGGGACAATCCCGGCACATGGTCATCCGTTGCGCCGCCCGCAGCCCTGCTAGTCGCCGCAAAAAACAACGGGAGCGGCGCCGCGGAAGACCTCTTGCCAGGCGGCAGTCTGAATAATGGAGACTGTACATGCCCGCAAACAGCGCAAACTGTTCAGCCGAACGCATTTGAAGGAAATCCCATAAATGCTGCCACCGGAAATAAGTGGCAGATGGAAATCGATTACAGCGCCGGCCCTTCCGCAGGCTTGTCCTTTACCCGCGCCTATAACAGCTATGACAGCTATGTTGGTCAGCTTGGCACGAACTGGCATCACCAATGGGACCGGTCGCTTGTCGTGATTGGCGGAACTGTAAATGCTCTGCGGCCCGATGGTAGGCAGGAGACATTCACTTTCGTTGCCGGTACAGGCTACACTACTGATGCGGATATCAGAGACGTTCTTGTCCAGACATCCACAGGCTGGCAGCTGAAAACAACGAATGATACAATTGAAAACTACTCATCTTCGGGGCAATTGACCTCCCTCGTCACCCGCAACGGGCAGAGCACGACTTTAAGTTACGACACGAACAAGCAGCTGCAGACCGTCACCGGCCCGTTCGGCCACACGCTGACGTTCACCTATGACGCGCAAGGCCGCGTCTCCACGATGAAGGCGCCGGATAACGGGGTTTATACTTATGGGTATGACGCGAACAACAATCTGGTTTCGGTAAAGTATCCCG
>JBFWTA010000182.1:0-5381 GCA_050248075.1 Bdellovibrionales bacterium
GCGCCAGCGGAAATCATAGGCGAGGGGCCGCCTTGCTTCCTGCTGCGGCGTGGCGGAAAAAGTCGCGAATTTTTCCTTGAAGATGCGGTGGGGCGGGACTTTCTCGGGGTCGAGATCATAAAGACGCGCCAGATCGCTCCAGACCATGCGGGCCATATCGCGCACGGCACTACCCGCATAACGCTCGCCTGCGCTTACGGTTACGGATGTAACGCCTTCCTTGGCGAAAACCCATTCCGCCATGCCGCCGACCAGGCCGACAAGTCCGGCCGGATTATGCGGCGATTCGACCTTGAAATGGGCATTGATGATGGAACGGAAATCATCCGGCACGATCAGCCCCGGCAACAATTCCCGCGCGATCCATGCGGGTACGGCAAGCACGACCCAGTCATTGACGCCCAGCTCGATCACCTCATGCTTGCTGAAATGCATTTCACGAATGCGCGGACCGGTTTTGGAATCCGCCGTATGAATAACGCGCAGGCGGTGGTTGAATTTAATCTCGACGCCTTGCTCGCGCAGGGTATTGAGGCATGGCAGGATAAAGCTTTCCGACAGGCCGATCCTCGGCATCACCGGCCAGCAGGCCCGGCCGCCCGCGGCGAAAGTCTGCTTGAAAATATTGGCCAGCAGGCGCGCGGAGGCAATGTTCGGCTCGGTATTGAGCGCGGCGATGGTCAGCGGTTCCCAGAAACGGTGATAAAGAATGCTGCGCGTATTGAGGCGCGCGGCGACCGTGTCGTTTTTACCGGCGGTGAGAATGGAAAGAGCCGACAAATAATCCCTCGGCCTCGTGTCCCTCACACGGCGGTTTTCATCGAATATCCACCAGGGCATATGCCCCTGGTTCATATGCGTAAGCCAGCGTTTGCCGGACTTGAGGTCCATAAAGGGAAAAACCGGTTCGCCGGGACCGGTGACTGTGTCAAGGGCATTGGAAAGAAACAAAAAATCCTGGATCGCGACATTGCCGGACAGAACCAGATGATTGCCGTTGTCGAGCCGGCACCCGAGCTCGTTGTCGAAATAGGAACGGCAGCGCCCGCCCGCGAACGGCGCGGCTTCATACAGCGTCACGCGCTGCCCCATCATGGACAGCTGCAGTGCGGCCGCAAGGCCGGCGACGCCGGCGCCTATGACATGGATGCGGTTTGCGGTCATGGACGGCTAGATAGCATATTGTATGGCAGATGGGGGAAGGGAGATTTTTCTTGAAATAACGCCGTTGGTCTTTGCGGCTTTCCATCATGGACAGAAAAATTATTGGATCAGATTTTTCCCGGCCAGCCACAATTTTTGCCAGGGCGACAATGTCACGCGCTGCCGGGGGTTTTTCCAGTCAAGGGTGACGAGACGTTCGAAGATGGCTCCATAATAGGCGCGCATCATGCGGGCCGGGCGCATGGCGGAAGGGATGCAGTCATCCATGGCCTCGCCGGCTTCGTAAAAATGATTGCGGGTGCGGTCGGCAAGCTCGCGGCAGGCAAGATGAAGCCGCGGATCGTTAAGCACCTCGGCAGGATTTCGCGAGGTGATGCCGTGGCGGCTGAGCAATTCCTCGGGCAAATACAATCTGCCGCGCGCGGCATCTTCGGCCAGATCGCGCAGAATATTGGTCAGCTGGAAAGCGCGGCCCAGATGATGGGAAACTTTCATGGCGGTGTCGCCGGGATCGCCGAAAATGCGAACCGAGGCGCGACCGACGGCACTGGCGACGCGGTCGCAATAAAGATCGAGCGTCTGCATGTTGGGCGCGCAGATGGGCGGCTCGGCGGCATCCATTTCCATGCCGGCAATGATGTCCTGAAAATCTTTTTCGACGAGGCCGAAGCAGTCGATGGCGGGGGCAAGGGCCGCGGTGATGCTTTCTTCCGGTGGCTGGCCGTGAAACAAGCTGGCAATGCGGCGGCGCCATTGCTGCAGGCCGTCGATGCGGGCTTCGAGCGTGGCGCCGTCATCGGCAATGTCGTCCACCTCGCGGCAAAAGGCATAGAGCGCATACATGGCTTCGCGCCGTTGTTTCGGCAGAATGGCCATGCCGGCGAAAAAGGAACTGCGCGACGCGTTTACACGCGACTTCACTTCTTCCAGTGCCGTACTGTAGGTAAGCGTCATCAGAACCACGCGCGAAGAACACCAATAGTTGCCGCTCCGGCGACCGACATTTTTCCGAGTTTAACATTGTCCCGCAAAGGATCGCGGTGGCGGAGAAGCCTGATCAGCCGTTCGGCCAGAACGCAAATAACAGAAGTTTCGCATTTGAGGCGGATATCCGGCACGCGGCGCGGCAGGCCGCGCGCTTCGGCCATCATTGCATCCAGTTTCGTCAGCATCTGATCGAGCGTAAGGCGCAGCCCCGGCGTGCATGAGGTATTGGCCAGATCGGCCGTATGGCCGCCGTTAGCCGTCAGCATGTCCTGCGGAATGTAGACGCGGTCGAGTTGAGCATAGTCGTCGGCGCAATCCTGAATGTGATTGATAACCTGAAGCGCCGAACACAGCGCGTCATTAGCCGGCCACGCATTTTCGAAGATGCCATGCAGCGCCAGCACATGCCTTCCGACCGGCGATGCGGAATAGCGGCAGTAATCCAGCAAATCGGGCCAATCGGCATAACGGAGCTGGGTCGCATCGCGTTTGAAGGCGGTAAGGAGGTCGAGGCAATGCTGGGCCGTGATGCCGGTGGCGTGGAGGCTTTCACGCATGGCGCTGGCGCTCGGCACATCATTTCCCTTGGCCCCAAGCAGCACTTCGGCAAAACGGTCGAGGCGGACAACCTTTACTTCCGGCTCAAGGAGGGGGTGATCGCTGATGTCATCGGCGGCGCGGGCGAAATTGTAAAAGGCATGCACATGAACGCGTAAATCGGGACGGATCAGCAAGGAGCCGACAGGAAAATTTTCGCCGCTGCGGTTTTTGCCGCTTGGCGCTTCGATCGTGGCGGTGTCTGCGATGGTCATCCTGCCTGTATCCGGCCCTTCCATTGTCCTCCTTTACCTTGCCAGTAAAGCCGCGCGGAGTCGATGGTGGCCAGGATATAAATGACCGCCGCCGCGGGCAAGGTGAGCGCCCAGTAAAAAGGCAGGCCGTAAAACAGGATAGTGGGCAGATAAAGAATCGACATGATGGCCCAGGCCAGCAGCCCCATGGCTTTACCCTGACCCGTCTCGGCCGCTAGGGCAAGCAGGGGCGGGGAAAAAAGGATGAACATGCCGATGACCGTGGCTATCAAACGCCAAGAGGAATAACGCAGCTGCGTGAAGGCCGTGCGCGAGATCATGCGCATGACGTCGCCGGTCTTTGGATATTCACGCATGCTGACGACATCCCGCGACAGAGTCAGTTCGGTCAGGCCACCGGTATTTTTTACGGCGCTGGCTAGCGCGCAATCGTCGATCAGTTGGGATTTGATAGCGCCGAGGCCGCCGATTTTTTCGAGCGCGCTGCGTTTAGCCAGAATGACGCCGCCGGCCGCCGCCGCGGTTTTCGAGGCCGGATCGTTGGCGCGGCGGAAAGGAAACAGCATCTCAAAGAAAAAAATGAAAGCGGGAATAAGAAGTTTTTCGGCGAATGTCACGCAATGCAGTTTCACCATAAGCGAAACCAGATGCAGCCGGTTGGCCACGGCGCGGGCGACCAGTTCCGACAGATTTTTAGGGTGATGCATGATATCGGCATCGGTGAAAAGGATAAAATCGGCGGAACTGTGGCCGAGGCCGCAATGTAATGCGTGAAGCTTGGGGTTGGTCCAGTCGGGCGGAAGATCGGGCGCGGAAATGACCGCGAGGCGGCTGTCGGCGTTTTTATCACGGGCAATCTGGCGGGCGACGGCGGCAGTCCCGTCGGTGCTGTGATCATCAACCAGAATGATGCGCCAGTTGCCCGGATAATCCTGGGCGAAGAGCGACGGCAGGCTTTTCGGCAGCTCGGCGGCCTCGTTGCGCGCCGGCACGATAATATCTACGCTAGGCCAGCTTTCAGGCGGTCCGGCAGGAGCTGGAAACAGCGGCTTCCAGAATTTGCCGTGAAAGACGTCAAGATAAAGCCAGGCAAGCAGGCCAAGCGATGCGATGAAGGTTAGCATACGCGCAGGGTAACTGATTCCCCTTCAAAATGGCTATGGTTCTTGGGGTGCCCGCGCAGGTAGCCTGTATTTTAGCGGGAAGCAGCCTTCAAATTCTCCGTAATCTTTTCTAGAAAGCCCTTGGTATTGAGCCACGGCGCCTTGGGGCCGATGAGGAGGGAAAGGTCTTTGGTCATATGGCCCTGTTCGACGGTCCTGATGCAGACTTGCTCGAGTGTTTTGGCGAAATTGATGACATCGGGGGTGCTGTCGAGTTTGCCGCGATAAAAAAGGGCCTGGGTCCAGGCAAAGATGGAAGCTATGGGGTTGGTCGACGTTTCCTTGCCGGCCTGATGGTCGCGGTAATGGCGCGTCACGGTACCATGCGCCGCCTCGGTCTCGATGTAGTCGCCATTGGGCGATAGCAGCACGGAAGTCATGAGGCCGAGCGAGCCGAAACCCTGCGCCACGGAATCCGACTGCACGTCGCCATCGTAATTCTTGCAGGCCCACAGAAAGCCGCCTTCCTCGCGGATCGACTGGGCGACCATATCGTCGATGAGGCGGTGTTCGTAAGTGAGCCCCTGTGGTTCGAATTTTTCCTTGAATTCCTTCTCGTATATCTCGGCAAAGATATCCTTGAAGCGGCCGTCATAGGCTTTGAGGATCGTGTTCTTTGTCGATAGAAACATCGGGTAATGCCGCATGAGGGCATAATTCATGCAGGCGCGGGCAAAGCCGCGGATCGATTCATCTTCGTTATACATCGCCAGCGCGACGCCGGAGCCCGGGAAATCGTGAACCTCATGTGAAATGGGGGCTCCGCCATCTTTAGGCTGGAAGCTGATCGTGAGCTTGCCGGGGCCGGGCACACGGAAATCGGTGGCGCGGTACTGGTCGCCGAAGGCATGACGCGCGATGACTATGGGTTTGTGCCAATGCGGCACGTAATGCGGCACGTTGCCGATGAGGATAGGTTCGCGGAAAACGGTGCCGTTCAGAATATTTCGAATGGTGCCGTTGGGCGATTTCCACATTTTCTTGAGATTGAATTCCTTCACGCGCGCTTCGTCCGGCGTGATGGTGGCGCATTTGACGCCGACGCCATATCGCTTGATCGCTTCGGCGGCTGCGACGGTGACCTTGTCTTCCGTCCTGTCGCGTTCCTGAATGCCGAGATCGTAATATTTCAGGTCGATGTCGAGATAAGGGAGTATGAGCCAATCCTTGATCATCTTCCAGATAATGCGCGTCATCTCGTCGCCGTCCATTTCGACCAGCGGATTTTTGACCTTGATCTTGGACATGACAGGAT
>JBFWTA010000183.1:0-5362 GCA_050248075.1 Bdellovibrionales bacterium
TAGCGGCATCAGCGTTTACACTTTTATGAAATCCATGACGATCCAGCACATGACGGCCGATGGCATCAATCGCCTGGGACCTGTTCTTGTAAAACTTGCTGATGGCGAAGGGCTGCGTGCGCATGCTGCGGCCGTGACGATGCGGACGGAGAAAAAATGAACTGGCTTGAAAACCTTATTCGCCCCGATCTGCGGGCGCTCGCCGGCTACAGCTCGGCACGTACCGAGGCGGCTTTTGATGCCCTGATCGCGCTGGATGCCAATGAATGCCCGTGGCCGCCCTTTGGATCTTTGTCTTCCATGTGCGAACCCCATCGTTATCCCGATCCGCAACCTTCTTTGTTGCGTCAACGTTTGGCCGCGGTTTATGGCGTTATGCCTCAGCAGCTTCTCCTCGGTCGCGGTAGCGACGAGGGGATCGATCTGCTTATCCGCCTGCTGTGCCGCGCGGGAGAGGATGAAATTCTTGTCTGCCCGCCGACTTTCGGCATGTATAAGGTTTATGCCGATATACAGGGTGTGCGGACTCTCGCGGTTCCCCTGACCGGAAAATGGCAGCTGGATGTGCCGGCCGTTATCAAAGCCTGTACTTCCCGGACCAAGCTTATCTTCATTCCTTCGCCAAATGCTCCGATGGGGCATCTCATGCGGCAGGAAGATATTCTGGCGCTTTGCAGGTCGCGCACGGAACAAAGCCTTATCGTAATCGACGAGGCCTATATCGAATTTACCGGCAGATCCGAAGGACTCGTCGGCGAACTGAAAAATTATCCCAATCTTGTTATTTTGCGTACCATGTCGAAATCGCATGCGCTGGCAGGCGAACGGGTGGGGGCCGTTATTGCGCAACCCGAACTTCTGCTCCTTTTGCAAAAAGTTCAGGCGCCTTACCCGCTCGTGCAAAGCAGTATTCTGGCGGCTTTGGATGCATTGAGCCCAAACGGCCTTGTGCAAAGCGCGGAACGCCGCCGCTTGCTCATTGCCGAACGGGACCGGCTGAAAAGACTGCTGCCACAATCGGCTTTGGTGGAAAGCCTGTTTCCGAGCGATGCCAATTTCCTTCTGGTGCAAACCCGCGACGCCAAGGCTTTTATGCGTGAACTGCAACGCTTCGGTATTCGCGCGCGTGACCGCAGCAAGGATATCCCGAACGCGGTGCGCTTCTCACCCGGCACGCCGGAAGAAAACAACGCTTTGCTGGCCGCACTTGGAATAGATGCATCTGCCAAGTCATCGGCGACCCGTCTGTTCAGTAAACGGCGCAAAACCAGAGAAACGGCTATTGACGTGACGGTCAATCTTGACGATCCGAATGTGCTGGACATCCAGTCCGGTATTGGCTTTTTCGACCACATGCTGGCGCAACTCGCCAGCCATGGCGGGTTTGGGCTTGTGCTTCGCTGCAAGGGTGACCTCGAGATCGATCAGCATCATTCGATCGAGGATTGTGCCTTGGCGCTGGGAGAGGCGCTCAAGGGAGCTCTGGGAGACAAACGCGGGGTGGCCCGTTTTGGCTTTACCGCCCCGCTCGATGAAGCATTGGCACAGGTAACGGTCGATCTGTCCGGCCGGCCTTATTTTGTTTTTTCCGGCCATCTGCCTTCCCAGGTCGTTGGCGAGATGAGCAGCGAGATGGTGCCGCATTTCTTCCGTTCGCTTGCCACCGCCATGGCGGCCTCCATTCACGTGACGGTCACGGGCGAAAACACCCATCACATGGTCGAAGCCAGTTTCAAGGCAACCGGTCGCGCCTTGCGCGATGCGTTCCGGCGCGAAGGCAAGGAGATACCTTCTACCAAAGGCATATTATGATTGCCGTAGTCGATAGCGGGGTTGCCAACCTCACCTCCGTCATGGCCGCACTTTCGCGTCTCGGCGTGGAAGCCGAAATAACCTCCGATGCCGGCCGTATCCGCAAGGCTGATCGTGTGATTGTGCCGGGCGTCGGCGCCGCCGGGGCGGCCATGACGCAATTTAAACACAAAAATCTCGATACCGTTTTGCCGGCGTTAACTCAGCCGGTGCTGGGCATATGCCTTGGCATGCAACTGCTTTTTACCTGCTCGCATGAGGGCAGCATCCCGGTTCCTTGCCTTGGCATTCTGCCGGGTAATGTGCGGGCCTTGCCGGCAGGTCCGGAAACCCCCGTGCCCCACATGGGATGGAACAGCCTGACGCCAACACAGCTCGGCCATCCCTTGTTGCAAGGCATCGATAAGGGCAGTTACGTTTATTTTGTGCATAGTTATGCCGCGCCTGTCAGCGATACGACACTGGCCGCAACCGATTACGGTGTGCCGTTTACTTCAATTGTTGGCAGTCATAATTTTTTCGGCTGTCAGTTTCACCCGGAGCGTTCCGGCGTGGTGGGTGCGCGTATGCTAGAAAATTTTATGCGGATTTAGAGCAAATTCGATGACATACTCGAAAATTACACCCGAACTTGACGTAAGCAATCTAGATAAGTCTTTGGCTTTCTATATTGATACATTGGGATTTAAGATTTTGTACCAAAGACCCGAAGAGAAATTCGCCTATCTCGATATCGAAGGCGCAGGCTTCATGCTTGAAGAAGCTGCCGGACCTGGTCGCCGTTTTCGCACGGCTGCTCTGGAGCATCCTTACGGACGCGGTGTGAATTTTCAAATTAATATTCGATCTGTCACGGATTTATATGCGCGCGCGGAAAAATCAGAATTGCCCATTATTATTCCGCTTGAGGAGAAATGGTATCGCAAGGATGATTTCGAACTTGGCAATCGTCAGTTTGTTGTCGCTGATCCGGATGGTTACCTATTGCGATTTTATGAAGATTTAGGGAAACGGCCGTTTTCAGGTGTTGTATAATGGAACTCTTTCCCGCCATTGATCTCAAGAACGGCCAATGCGTCCGTCTTGCGCAAGGCGATTTTAACGCGGTGACGGTCTATGAAGCCGATCCCTTGAAGATGGCCAGAAAATTCGCCGATGCCGGGGCGCGCTGGCTGCATGTGGTCGATCTCGATGGCGCGCGGGATGGACAGAGCCGACAGCTTGATATCATTGCTAATATTGCCGAAAACGTGCCGCTGAAACTTCAGACCGGCGGCGGTATCCGCGAGGCATCCACAATCGAACAATTCATCGCCGTGGGCGCCGCGCGCATCGTCATCGGCAGCCTTGCCGTCAAAAACCGCCCGCTTGTCGAGGAATGGCTCAGGCATTTTGGGCCGGAGCGCATCGTGCTCGCGCTCGATGTAAAACTTGACGGCAAGGGCGAGCCGGAGGTGTTAACGCATGGCTGGCAAAGCGGCAGCCAGCAGTCGCTGTGGGAACTGCTCGAATTCTATAGCGATAGAGGACTCGAGACGCTGTTGTGCACGGATGTAAGCCGCGACGGCATGCTGGCAGGCGCGAATGAGGCTCTTTATCGCATAATACAGCGGCGCTATCCGGGGCTTGATGTGCTGGCTTCCGGCGGAGTCAGCGGGCTCGACGACCTGCTTTCTTTGGCGGGCGCCGGACTGGCAGGCGCCGTCATCGGAAAGGCCCTTTACGAAGGCCGCATTGATTTGGCGGAAGCGCTTAAAGCCGTGTCCAGAAGGGACCGTCGCGATGCTCGCTAAACGTATCATTCCCTGTCTCGATGTAAAAGACGGCCAGGTCGTAAAGGGCGTGCAGTTTCGCAATCATGAAGTCGTGGGCGAAATCATCGAACTGGCCAGACGTTACCGCGACGAAGGTGCAGACGAGTTGGTTTTTTACGATATCACCGCCAGCAGCGATAATCGCACCGTCGACCGCAGCTGGATTAAACGCATTGCCCAGGTTTTGGATATTCCGTTTTGCGTAGCTGGCGGCATCCGCAGTCTTGAGGATGCGCGGGCGGTGCTCGCCAATGGCGCCGACAAAATATCCGTTAATTCACCGGCGCTGGAAAATCCAAGCCTTATCAATGCACTGGCTTCGGAATTCGGCAATCAATGCGTGGTCGTGGGCATCGACAGCCGCGAGGAAAACGGCGATTATTGCGTGTATCAATACACGGGCGATGTCGCCAAAACTAAAGCCGCCAGCCGCAATACGCTGGAGTGGGCGGCGGAAGCCGCCGAACGGGGCGCCGGTGAAATCGTGCTCAATTGCATGAACCGGGACGGCATGCGGCAGGGATATGATTGCAAGCAATTGCTTGCGGTGCGCATGCGTCTTTCCGTGCCGCTCATAGCTTCTGGCGGGGCCGGCGCCCTCCCGCATTTTACGGACGTGTTTCAGCAAGCCCGGGTTGACGGAGCGCTGGCTGCCAGCGTGTTTCACAAGCAGGTTGTAACGGTCGGCGAGGTTAAGCAATCGCTGCGTCAGGCGGGAGTGACGGTAAGGCCATGATAAACGAACTCGATCTCGAAAAAATCGACTGGGCTAAAAGCGACGGCCTTGTTCCCGCCGTGGTGCAGGACGTAAGAAACGGCTGCGTGCTCATGCTGGGCTATGTCAATCGCGAAGCCTTGGAGGCCAGCCGGCAATCAGGACTGATGACTTTTTACAGCCGCAGCAAACAGCGTCTCTGGCAAAAAGGCGAGACATCGGGCCATGTTCTGCGCATCGAAAAAATCAGGCTCGACTGTGATGCGGATACGGTGCTGGTTCTCGCCCTTCCCGAAGGGCCAACGTGCCATAACGGCACCCAGAGCTGTTTTGGCGATGACGATCCGCCGCCATTTGCCGTGCTGGCCGAGCTCGCAGCAACGATCAAGCATCGCCGTCAAAACTCGCAATCCGGCAGCTACACGGCCAAGCTGTTTGCCGCCGGCATTCCCCGTATTGCCCAAAAAGTCGGTGAGGAGGGTGTTGAAGTCGCGCTGGCTGCCGCGGCCGGCGGGGCCAAGCTGGCCGAGGAAACCGCCGACCTCGTCTACCATCTTTCCGTTCTGCTGGAAGCCAGCGACCTGAACTGGAAGGATGTTATGAACGTTTTGCAAAGCCGTGCCGGGGGCAAAAAATGACTCCGGATTATGAAAAACAATTTGCCGCCTTTTTTGACCAGATGGCGGATGCCGCCCGTGATGTGGCGCTTGCCTATTTCCGCAAAAATCTTGTTGTAGACGAAAAGGATGACAGGACGCCCGTCACCGAAGCGGATCGCGGCATCGAACAGAAATTGCGCGATGTGATCCGCAAAACATTTCCTTCTCACGGCATCATCGGCGAAGAATTCGGCACCGAGAATCCTGAAGCGGAATTCGTCTGGGTAATCGATCCTATCGACGGCACCAAGGCTTTTGCCACCGGCCGTCCGACCTTCGGCACGATTATCGGTTTGTCGCATAACGGCCGTCCGGTTGCCGGATTGATAGATCAGGCTTACACGAGGGAGCGCTGGTTTGGC
>JBFWTA010000184.1:0-5321 GCA_050248075.1 Bdellovibrionales bacterium
CAGCCTCCCGGCTTGAACTTGCTCCCAGCAAGGGGAAATTCGCCATGCCCAGGACGGAAGCCAACAGAATGATTGCGAAACGGCGATAAAACATCTTAAATAATCCATGCAGTGTTAAGTGTGGTGATTATATGCCAAACCGCCGTCCGAGAACAGGGAGCCATCCCGGCATGCGCCGAAACGGCCTGTTATACTTAATGCCGCTCTGCGCATGGCTTCTTTTATCCTTGTCGGCTTGCGGCAAAAAGCCCAATCAGGTGGACCCGCCGCCCGGAGCCGGAAATAGCGGCTTTCCGCATACATATCCCGATCCCGCCACGGATCCAGAGCCCGAGCCCTAGCCTGTGATGGATTGCTTCGCCTATCGTAACGGTTCGCTATGCGCCGAGGATGTGCCGCTCGAAAAAATCGCGGCTGAGATAGGCACGCCTTTTTATTGTTATTCTTCGGCGCGGCTGCAGAAAAACTATCGCGAATTCGCCGATGCCTTTACCGGGCAGCGGGCGCGCATTTATTATGCGGTCAAGGCAAATCCCAATCAGGCCGTCATACGCACCCTCGCCGATTGCGGCGCCGGCGCCGATATCACGTCCGTCGGCGAACTGGAGCGCGCGCTGAATGCCGGAATCCGGCCGGAGAAAATAGTTTTTTCGGGCGTCGGTAAAAGGCGTGACGAAATTTTGGCGGCACTGCTGGCCGGCATTTATCAGTTAAATGTTGAATCAATTCCGGAATTGCATCGGATTAGCGAAATTGCCGCCGAACTTGGCCGCGAGGCGCCGGTTACATTACGGGTTAATCCGGATGTCGATCCGCATACGCTCGCTAAAATCGCGACGGGCGAAAAAGAAACAAAGTTCGGCATCGAACTGGCTCAGATTAATGATGCCGTCCATCTGGCGAAAAGCCTGCCCGGGCTCAGCTTCAAAGGCTTTGCCATGCATATCGGGTCTCAACTGACCGATTACGAACCCTTCCGACTTGCCTATTCGCGGCTTGCCGACCTTGTCGCGCAATGCCAGGCGAACGGCATGCAGGTCGACAGACTCGATCTGGGCGGCGGCGTGGGTATTCCCTATCGGTTGGGAGAAAACCTGCCCCCGATGGCGGATTATGCGGCCATCGTGCGTAATACAGTCGGGTCTTTGCCATGCGAACTTGGTTTCGAGCCCGGCCGTTTTCTGGTCGGCACGGCAGGCATTCTGGTAAGCCGCGTGGTTTATGCAAAAGAAGCCATCGCAAAAAAATTTCTTATTCTCGACGCCGGTATGAACGATTTATTGCGGCCGGCTATGTACGAAGCGCGCCACCCGATTATCCCGGAAAAGAAGTCGGGATCGGCATCGTCGAATTTATGGGATGTTGTCGGCCCGGTTTGCGAGACGAGCGATCTCTTTGGTGAAGAATATGATCTCCCGTACACAGGACCGGAAGATCTTCTCGCCATTTTGCAGGCCGGGGCCTACGGTGCGGCTATGTCCTCCAATTATAACGGCCGTCCGCTCATTCCGGAGGTTATGGTGGCCGGCAATGAATACGCCATTGTGCGCCGCCGCATCGCAGTTGCGGAACAGATTGCCTGGGAAAGTTTGCCGCCCTGGCTGTCGGCGCACCCCTTTTTCGCCAAAAAAACCTAATAAAATCCACGGCTGCGGCACCGGCGCTAATCCTTTTTTTAGGCTTCTTAGGCATAATGAAACCTGTGAAAACAGGCTTGGGAACAAGGGTTCCCGCCCAAACTGCGAAAGATGGCAAGGCCGGTTAATGGTAACGCGTAGTCCCCGCCCTGGTTCCCCTTCGGAAACCGGCAATTCCGGAAGCCCCCGGCTCATACTCGCAAAATGGATTCTCCGTCTCGAGGCTATCCTTGGAGCCTTTGCGCGTCCGCTCCTGTTCGCCGGACTTTTTCTTGCGCTGGCCTGGCTCGGTGTCTTTACGGAACTTTACCCTTGGGCCCATCTGGCCGTCCTCGCTGTTTTCGTACTCATATTTTTTGACGCGGTTGCAAAAGCCCGCGCCGTCTATCGGGCGCCGTCGCTTTCATCGGCCCTGCGCCGGATCGAAGAAGCAAGCCATCTGCAGCACCGTCCGCTGGACACCCTGACGGACCGGCCGGCCGTGGAAGGCAAAGAACAGAACCTTCTGTGGCAGGCGCATCTGGAACGCTGCCGGGCGCAGTTGCAAGAACTGCGCTGGCCTCGCTGGAAGCTGAGCTTCGCCGACCGCGATCCCTATGCGCTACGCTATGCCTTGCTGGTTTTGCTGGGCGTGGCCGTTTTCACAAGCTGGGGTATCTGGGGCGGACGATTGCTTGCGGCCGTCAACCCGTCGCTTGGCCCGTCGCTTGCGCTTTTCCGTCCGCCCGTCGATGCCTGGATCACACCTCCGGATTATACCGGCCTTCCCCCCATCATGATTGCGACGCCGGCAGGCCCCCTGCATGCCGACAAGATCATAACCGTACCTGAAGGCAGCACGATTACAGCCTATGTGGCGGAAAAGAGCGGCGAGACGCCGCGTCTTGACGTCAACGGCGCGTCCATCGATTTTACCGCCGACGATAAGAGCGATTTTGGCGTGACCGCCACCATAGCTTCGGGCGACAAGATTGCCATTCACCGCGGCTGGCGGAATTTCGGGACATGGCGGGTGCAAATCGCCTCAGACCGGCCGCCTGCCGTGGATTTCACCGATCCCATCCAGTCCAGCGAGCGTAAAAGCTTGCAGCTGGGTTGGCAGGCATCCGACGATTACAGCGTCAAGACGGTGACGGCGACCGTCACGCCGCGCGAGTCCCTGGCCGGAGCCGACAATCGACCGATCGAGATTGATCTTGCCGCGCCGGAAGCCAGGGACGCCCGGCGCGTTAGTTATGTCGACCTTACCGCCAGTCCTTTTGCCGGCCTGCCCGTGCAGATCCGTCTTAACGCCGTTGATGCCGCCGGCCATTCCGCTTCCAGTGAAACGGTAACGGTGACATTGCCGGAACGCACTTTTTTCCATCCTTTGGCGCGCGCCCTGATCGAAGAACGCCGAAAGCTCCTGCAGCGCCCCATGGACGATTCCGTGCGCAACGAAGCCGCGAATGTCATGGCCGGCATCGCCGCGCATAATCCGGCCGATTATCGTAATGATCCGGTTGTCATGATGGCTTTGCGGGCGGGGGCGGTGCGTCTGGTGCTGGATCGCGCCATCGAAACGATGCCGTCGGTGCTCGACATTCTCTGGCAGTCGGCGTTACGTATCGAGGATGGCTCCACGGGCATGGCCGAGGCCGATCTGCGCCAGGCTCAAAAAGAACTCGCCGACGCCCTCGACCGCGATGCGAGCGAGGCCGAGATCCAGCAGCTTATCGATAAGCTTCATCAAGCCCTGGGACGTTACATGGCCCAGTTATCGGCCCAGGCCGACTCCCGGACGCCGATGGCCAACGAACTGGAGCGCGCGCTGGGCGACCGGACGAATACGCTGACGCCCCAGGATCTTGAGCGCATGCTTGAGCAGATGCGCGATATGTCGGCTTCCGGCGCTCGTGACGCCGCTCGCGGCGAACTTGCCCGACTTCAGCAATTGCTCGAAAATCTTCGCACCGGCCGTCCCCAGCTTACCGATACGCAAAAGCAAAACCTTAAGCGTCTTGCGGAACTGCGTGAGCTGGCTAAAAAACAACAGCAGCTTCTGGATGAAACTTTCCGCCAGGCGCACGACAAGGCGGAAGGCAATGATCTTGCCATGCGTCAGGAAGATTTGCGGCGCGCTTTGCGAAGCCTCATGGACGGCGCCAAGAAAGACGACGCCACGGAAGACCTCGACCATGGCGAACGGGAAATGCAGAATGCCGGAACCCGATTGAAACAAGGCGCGCCAAAAGACGCCGTGCCGCATCAGACCTCCGCGTTGCAGGCCTTGCAGCAGGCGGCGGAGCAAATGGCCAATAACCTCAGGGCGTCGCTGTTTATGCTGCCGCGGCCGGGCGCCGCCGGGCACGACCCGTTTGGCCGCGGCGGTTTCGAAGGCTTCGTGCGCGACGACGGAAGTATCCGGGTGCCGGATCGCATGGAATCGCGCCGGGTGAGGGAAATTCTCAATGAACTGCAGCGCCGCGCAGGAGACACCGACCGGTCGAAAGCGGAACGCGAATATATCGACCGGCTTCTGCAGAACTTTTAGGCAGCCCAACCTTTTCTTTTCTGCAGCAACGTGTCGCGAGCCAGATTGAGCTGGGCCGCGGTTTGATGGGATCCCCCCCGGTCCGGATGATATCTGGCCATAAGGCGTTTATAGGCCGTCCGTATGGCTCCACGGTCCGCATCGCCCTCTAGGCCGAGAAGTTGCAAAGCTTCCAGCCGCGACATGGCGCGCTTGATGCTTGCGCGGCGGGCCCGTAGCCGCGGCTCCGGAGTCCGGAGGCGGCGTATAAGTATGGCCAGCACCAGGGCGAGGCTTAACACCGGAAGGGCAATGAAAATAAAAATAGGCACCATCACGAGAAACCGTATCTGGCGGAAGATGGAATGTGCCCGCCGGCTTGTCTGGGACGGCCTCATGCCGGACGGCGGAGCCGCGGATTTATAGGAGCGGGAGGTTAAATTTCCGCTAACGAAACCCGGTGCAACCAGGGTTAAGCCGCGGCATTTGGCCGCCGGACCAATCCGGCGGTAACTCCAAGTAAAATATGAGAAAGCTGAACCGCCTCTGAAGCGCCGGTGCGCTTGACGGCCGCCTCGGCTTCATAAAGGGTTTCGAGTATGCGCTCGATGTGCATGAGGGGCCAGCGCCGCACCTGTGCGCACATGGGCTCCACATGTTTCCAGAAAACCGGCGGCTGGAGTTTTTTAACGGCCTCGGCCGCGCCGACTCCTTTTTCCATCTGATCGCGTGCCCACTGCAAGCGAAGAAAATGCCGCTGCGCGGCACGCAAAATTGCCACCGCCGAGACTTGTTCGGCAAACAGGCGGTCAAGAAGCTGGCGGACCTGCATGCCATTGCCGGCGCCGGCCGCATAGACAAGATCGTCGATTTCGGCCGCGCCGGCGTCGTGCACCACGGCGAGGACGTCTTCCATCTCGATGCCGGGTTTGCCTCGCGCGTAAAGCGCAAGCTTTTCGATCTCGCTGCGCATGGCCATGCGGTCGGGAGGCAGGATGTCGCCGAGAAAAGCGAGGACGTTGCGAGAGGCGCGCGTTCCCAGATGTTCAAGCATTTCGGCGATGATGCGCTGGCGTGCCGGGCCTTCTTCCGCATAACAGGCGAGGGCGCCTATGGTTTTGCCGTCGCCTTCGCAGAGCTGACGCAGCTTTGAACGTTTCTCGAGTTCGCCG
>JBFWTA010000185.1:0-5305 GCA_050248075.1 Bdellovibrionales bacterium
TGCCGTGACCAGACATCACCAAAACCACGCGTTGATTTGCATCGGGCCCGGCAACAAGTCCGCGACCTTCATGCCCCTAATCCTTGCGCCGGCGAACAGTTACTGCCGGGCTCAAGAGCCATGGGAGGGATAATATATGTACACATCACATGTGTCAACAGTTATTTCCCATTATTTTGAGATTTTTACACACGGACAGGTTGCACCAATTTATTTCGATCCAAGAATGATCGCCAGAACTTTCGACCCCAAGTTGTGGAATAAAAACTCGCATTAACCTTGATGTATATTTATTTTTTAGTTCCAGGTTGAAAAACAGATAGTCGCAGGTGATTTATAGATGTTGGACGGCTTCTTTTGCCGGTATAAGCCGGGTTTTCAGGCATTAATCGGGTAAAACAGACTAATAAGCCGGATATCACGGCTTGAAAACAGCCATTTTAACCATTTATGCAAGAAAATTTGTGATATATTTCTGTTTTATTGGCATTTTATCTTAAATTTCGTTCTATTTGAATATATTCTATCTACGGCAGGTTAACCGGCAGGCTAACTTGCTGAAAAAATGTGCATAATCAAATTTCCCATGCTAACCATTAATGCCGCCCCGAATAAACCGCTTTCGAAACGGCACAAGGAAAGAAGCGTTACTTACGGAGACGTATGCTATGGCACTTGCAAAAAAGAAACCGGCGAAAAAAGCCAAAGCCGCAAAAAAACCGGCCGCGCAATTTAAATCCGCACCACGTGCAAACAATATACTCAAGTGGCGCCCTCCCAGCCTGGTCGCCCAGCTGGCTGCGTCCAATCCCGCTCATAACACATCGCGCCTTGCACCACGCCTGCAGGCGGTGGTCGATAAAAGCGAGATCGCCGAAGTCATCGCAACCTTCGGTCGCAGTCTCGACCGCCTGGATGAAAATCTTTTGCGCTCGGTTCTTCAGCCCGACGCAACGATCGATCTTGGCCCCGGCGTGTTCCAGGGAACCGGCAACGATTATGTCCATTGGGTCCTCGGTGTTCTGGCCGGCGTTAAATCGTCCCATCATTTGCTTGGTCCCTCCCTGGTCACGCTGGAAGGCGACGCCGCCCTTGCCGAAACATATTTTCATGCCCATTTTCGCCTGGACAAGCCGACGGGCCGCGAAGATGTGTTTATGGGCGGGCGTTTTCTCGACCGGCTCGAACGGCGTCCCGCAGGCCCGGCCGGCATCTGGAAAATCATGCACCGCAAGCAGGCTCTCGACTGGGTGCGCACCGAATCGGTTTCGGATATTTTTTATCATCAGAATCCGGATGCCCTGTGGAGCTATCGCGCAAAAACCGACCCCTCATATCAGATGGCCCAGTTTCCGGGCACGAATACCGGCGCGCGCAACACCGCCTTTTTCGGCCGTCGCTATGAAAGCCGAAGCATGAAATTTTAAGAAGGCCGGCGGGCCATTGGATTTTCGCCGGGAGTTTGGCATTATCTTCCGATGCCGTTTCCTTTTCGCGACTGTTACAACAAAACTTTTCTCATGCCGCATGCGGCGCGGCTCGTTCTGCTTGCAGCCGCCCTCGCGCTGGCTTTCGCCCTTGTCATGGAACACGGGTTCGGCCTTCGCCCCTGTATTCTTTGCCTTTGGCAGCGGGCGCCACTGATTACCGTAATTATGCTTGCCGGCCTGGCCTGCCTGCCGCCGCTGTATCGTTATGCCCCAGCCCTGCTCGGGCTGTGCGGTATTGCTTTTCTGACGGGCGCGGGGATCGCCGTGTTCCATACGGGGGTCGAGCTGCATTGGTGGCTTGGCACGTCCGGCTGTTCCATTGTGCCGCTCAGCGGCGCCACGCCGCAGGATATACGCGCGCAGCTTTTAAGCACCGCCGTCGCGCGCTGCGATGAAATAAGCTGGAGCTTTCTTGGTCTCTCGATGGCCAATTATAACATTGCCTTCTCGTCGATCCTGGCCGCCTTCTCCTTTCTGGCTGCCCGCAGAGCGATGCGATGACGGGCATGGCCAAAAAGCGCCTCGCGCGGCGCAAAAAGACTGCCGCCGAAATCCGCTTGCCCGGCGATCCGCCGACGGAGGCTCTTCTTGCCCGCATGATCCGCGTTGACCATGCCGGCGAGTTCGGAGCCCGGCGCATATACGCCGGGCAACTGGCCGCCCTGAAGGACAGCCCGTCCTGTCCGGCCATTCGTCGCATGGCGCAACAGGAAGACAGGCATCTGGCGGCGTTCGAGAAGCTTATTGTCGAAAAAGGCATAAGGCCGACCATCTTCCACCCCGTGTGGCATGTCGCCGGTTACGTGCTGGGGTTTGCAACAGCGGCGCTCGGCGAAAAAGCCGCCATGGCTTGCACGGTCGCCGTCGAGGAAACGATCGTCGAGCACTATCAGGCGCAGATCGCCAGGCTCGGCACAAAAGATCCGGCACTTAAAAAAATGATTGCGCGCTTTTGCGCCGAGGAAGACGAGCACCGTCATACGGGACGGGAACATGGCGCCGAGGGCCTGCCTTACTATCCTCTTTTGCGGGCCTTTATCCGTGGCGGATCGAAAACCGCGATCTGGCTTTCCGAGCGGTTCTGAAGACCCGATAACGGCCTAACCGGATTCGAGTTCCGAATCCCAGTATAGATAATCCCGCCAGCTTTCATGCAGATAGTTCGGCGGAAAGGCGCGACCGTTTTCCTGTAATTCATGGCTGAGCGGCCGCCACGGCTTTTTAAGCGGGTGCATGCCGCACTGCCCGGGCAGCCGGCTTCCTTTTTTCAAATTGCAGGCACAGCAGGCGGTAACGACATTATCCCATACCGTCCGGCCGCCGCGCGACCGGGGCACCACATGGTCGAAGGTCAGGTCCGGCGTCGGCCGCCGATAGCCGCAATACTGGCAGCAGAAGCTGTCGCGCAGGAACACATTAAAGCGCGTGAAGGCCGGATAACGGGAAGAGGAGATATACTCCTTGAGCGCGATGACGCTGGGCAGGCGCATTTTCATGCTTGGCGAATGCACCTCGCGGTCGTACTCGGAAAGAATGCTGACGCGATTGAGGAATACGGCCTTGACCGTATCCTGCCAGGACCACAGCGATAACGGGAAATAACTCAACGGGCGGAAATCCGCGTTAAGAACAAGGGCCGGACAACTCTCGGGCGATGACGGCAAGCGCGTTTTCCCCCTTCATGAATCAGTTAACCATGATCTAATAAATCCCGGGTAAATTGTCCAGCACGTTCGGAATAACGATTTGTTTTATATAAGAATTTTCTTGAGAAACTTCTGCCCTTCCGCCAGGCCCAGATCGTCGATCCCATGCCCGGCGCCGGGGCAGGTCACCTCGGTTACCGGTATGCCGGCCGCCTGCAGCCCCTGCACGCTTGGCGCAAAAAAGGCATAGGAAACCACATCGTCGGCCGTGCCGTGGACGAGCAAAACGGGCGGCGACGATTTTTTTTCGCGGGCCAGGTTTTCCCAGCCCACCAGTACGCCGGAATAACCGATAATGCCCGCCACCTGCTCGGGCCGGCGCAGGCCGGCATACAGCGCCATAATTGCGCCCTGCGAGAAACCGACCAGCGCCAGGTTGCGGGGCTTGAGGCCGCGCGAGGCCATCACATGATCTATATATTCGTTCAGATGTTTCGCCGCCGATTTGGCGCCCGTCAGCATCGACATGGGCGAAAAGTCGCGCATGCTGAACCATTGCCGCCCGCCATCCTCGGCTGGCGCCATGTCGAAAGCAAAAGGCGCGTCGGGGCAGAGGAATTCCGTATCCGCGGGCAATGCCGCCTGCCATATGCCGCCGATCGACAGCAGGCCGCCCTGCCCGCTATCGCCAAGACCATGTAAAAAAACAACAGCGTGTCCGGTGGGGCCGCCCGATGCCGGCGGTATGCGGTATTCCCGGAGCATGGCTACCGCATCAACGCTTAAGCTCGGGGAGCACCAATGGCGCAGCCGGAACGACCGGCTTGCCGGTTTCCGGCTGGGCCGCCAGAACCACCCGCGCCGTAAGCACTATTTTCTCGGCGCGCCCGATCGGAAGCGGGCCGCCCGCTTCCGCCGCCACAGGCGACGGCGCCATCATGGCCACGGCCGAATGCCCCTTGATGACGCGCGGCATCGGCAGCGCCTCATCCTCGCCGGTAAAATCAATCTCGGCGATACGGTAGGTGCGCCCCGGCAATGCCGCGCCAAGCGCGGTCAGCTGGTCATTCGCGATTTTATAAATTTGCACGCGAAGCGCGCTGCGCGCGGCTTCGGTTTCCTGCAGGGTCGGGCTGAAATCGATGGCTGCAATGGACAGCTGCATGCCGGCCTTGCTCAGTTTCTTGACCGTATCGCCAAGGCCGCTTAACCGGGTTTCCGGCAGCCGGGCTTCGAGCCCGGCGCTCCAGCGTTCCATGCCTGTCTGATCCTGGCTGCGATCGAAAGACGTAAGCCGCCATTCCGCCTGGGCAAGCTCGTTCACGGCCTTGAGCATGTCGGCGCGCATAGTGCCGGCCGTGCCGGACGTTACGGCCGCTTCAACGGCAACGGCCACGCGGGCCGTGCCGGACGTTATCCAGTCTTCCGCCGATATATCGAAGATGACCCGGTCATCCGGTCTCTTGCCGCCGGGATGCGCCGGCTCCTGGGCTCCCGCTCCCCCGGCAAGCAGAACGGCGAAACCGCCAAGAAGCAGAAAGCGAAACATGAAAACTCCTAAAAATCCAGATCGGCATAGTAACGGGGCGGCGGAAAGCCTGCAATATGATCGCCGAGCAGCCCGCGGAACGAGGGACGCGATTTAATGCGCGCATACCATTCTTTTGCAGCAGCATGCGCGCTCCAGGGAACATCGCCAAGATAGTCGATTACCGAAAGCTGGGCCGCCGCCGCGAGATCCGCTAAAGTAAGGCCGTCGCCGGCCAGCCAGTTGCGATGTTCGGCCAGCCAGCCGATATAATCGAGATGGCCGTGAATGTTATGGCAGCCCGTGCGGATCAGCACGCTGTCGGGTTCGCCCGTTCCGGTAAGGCGCTTGAGCGCCTTCTCGCCCAGAAGAAAAACCGTCACTTCCCAATGGAACCGGCGGTCGAACCAGCCGACAAGGCGCCGCACTTCGGCGCGCAGAAGCGGGGCCTTGCCGATCAAGGTGCCCGCAGCCTGGGTTTCATCCAGATATTCGCAAATGGCGGCGGCATCCGCCAGGACATGCGGCTGATCGTTTTCCTTGACCACCAGCACGGGCACTTCGCCCGATGGGTTAATCGCAAGGAGCTCGGCGCTCGGGTCCCATGGTTTTTCGACCCGAAAATCGCATGCCACGCCCTT
>JBFWTA010000186.1:0-5177 GCA_050248075.1 Bdellovibrionales bacterium
GCTTCCGGCACTATGTTTTATAAAAATCGGCATGCACTTAAGATAAAAATTTCCATATGCGATAGCCCTCCCCCTTGCGGGGGAGAACAGGTGGGGAGGTTCTGTCAAATAGAGCAAAACCCGGTCACAAAGAGGCAAAAAGGAAAAACCTAAATATCCGCGTAACAATGCGTCTCCGCCTTGCCGCCGGGATGCGTCACCGCCCCCTTCTCCGCGTCGCCGACCAGTTGCGCGTATTTCCACAGCGCGCCGGACTGGAAATCATGCTTGCGCGGCTTCCATTTCTTGCGGCGGGCGGCGAGTTCCTTGGCGGACAACTCCACCTGGATCAATCCCTTTTCGGCATCCAGCGTGATGATATCGCCGTTGCGCAACAGGCCGATAGGCCCGCCCACCGCCGCTTCCGGCCCGACATGGCCGACGCAGAAACCGCGCGTGGCGCCGGAGAAACGTCCGTCGGTGATGAGCGCCACCTTACCGCCCGTGCCCTGCCCGTACAGCGCCGCCGTGGTCGCCAGCATCTCGCGCATGCCCGGCCCGCCGCGCGGTCCTTCGTAACGGATGACGATGACGTCGCCTTCCTTGTATTTGCGCTGCTCGACGGCCTTGAACGCGTCTTCCTCGCAATCGAACACGCGGGCGGGGCCGGTGAATTTCAGGTTCTTCATGCCGGCGATTTTCACGATCGCCCCCTGCGGCGCCAGATTGCCCTTGAGCCCCACCACCCCGCCCGTGGTCGACAGCGGTTTCGAGGTCGGGCGCACGACATCCTGGTTTTTCGGGAATTTCACGTTGCGCAGGTTTTCGGCAATCGTCTTGCCGGTCACCGTGATGCAGTCGCCATGCAGATACCCGCCGTCCAGCAGCGCCTTCATCAGCACCGGCACGCCGCCGATCTCGAACAGATCCTTCGCCACGTAACGCCCGCCGGGCTTCAGGTCGGCAATATAGGGCGTCTTGCGGAAAATTTTCGCCACGGCATGCAGGTCGAAATCGATGCCCGCTTCGTGCGCCATGGCAGGCAGATGCAGCGCCGCGTTGGTCGAACCGCCCGAAGCCGCCACCACCGTCGCCGCGTTTTCCAGCGCCTTGCGCGTCACGATGGTGCGCGGACGCAGGTTGAGCCGAAGCAAATTCATCACCGCCTCGCCGGAGGCCACGGCGTATTCGTCGCGGCTTTTATACGGCGCGGGCGCGCCCGCCGAGCCCGGCAGCGCGAGGCCGATGGCTTCCGACACGCAGGCCATGGTATTGGCCGTGAACTGCCCGCCGCAGGCGCCCGCCGACGGGCACGCCACGCATTCCAGCTTGTGCAGCTCGTTGTTGCTCATTTTCCCGGCGGCGTGCTGGCCGACGGCTTCGAACACATCCTGCACCGTCACATCCTTGCCGTGAAATTTGCCCGGCAAAATCGAGCCGCCATACATGAACACGCTCGGCACGTTGAGCCGCAGCATGCTCATCATCATGCCCGGCAGCGATTTATCGCAGCCCGCCAGCCCCACCATCGCGTCATAGCAATGCCCGCGCATCGTCAGCTCCACGGAATCCGCGATCACGTCGCGGCTGACCAGCGACGATTTCATCCCCTGATGCCCCATGGCGATGCCGTCGGTGACGGTGATGGTGGTAAATTCGCGCGGCGTGCCGCCCCGGGCCTTCACGCCCTTCTTCACCGCCTGCGCCTGGCGCGACAAGGCAATGTTGCACGGCGCCGCCTCGTTCCAGCAGGTCGCCACGCCGACGAAAGGCTGATTAATCTCCGCCTCCGTCATCCCCATCGCATAATAATAAGACCGATGCGGCGCCCGCGCCGGCCCGACGGACACATGACGGGAGGGGAGTTTGGATTTGGTGACGACCGGCTTTTTCATCTCAACTCGCTAAATCAATACGTTAGGGGAATACGAAAGTAAAAGGGATGTTGTGCAAATTGGCGGCGTTTGGCAACAATAACTTTATACATTCTGGACGTTAGGTAATCGAATTTTAGGGGGTAGATCCTGTTATTCAGGAAATACCGTAATGACTAATACGAAGCCTATACAAAAAACCCGTTTACAGAGTTCCGGCCTTTATGACCACACTTCAACCCCCTGAACAAAACCTCCCGCAAATATTCTTCAACGCGGGTCTTCAATATCCCGAGGATGCCCACCAGCTGTCCGATCTCGCCGCGCAAACGGTCCGTGGAATTAATAAATTTTTGTGGCGGCAGCCGCGGGAGGCTCTGCAGGTCCCGTTCCACGATACTGTGGTCAAGGCCGTCATCCGATTTGCGGTGGCGTCCGAAAGAACATCGGCTGTTTTCTCGGCCGGGCCGGAAGCTTCGTTACTCGACATGGCGGCCAGCAGTCTCTTTTCCCTGCGCACAGCCAATGTCGTCCAGCGCATCCGGAGAGATGTCGAGGATAATTATGCCCCCCGCGAGCTCATCGACAACTGGCCGAACGCCGTACGCGTCCTGGACAACCCTAAACTGTATGAACATGCCAGCCGCATGGAACGTGTCGGCCCCGCCGTCCTGCGGGACATGATCGCCGCCAAACATGTCTTCACGGGCTCCCGCTTTTATGGACGCGGCGTGGATGAATCCGACCGGCAAATGTTTCTTACACCCGATAAGGCCGAAAATTTTCTGGAAGAACTTGTCAACCTCATGCCGGATTACGCCCGGCGAAGTGGAGTCATCAACATGAGCGATGAATCCGAAAAATTAACCCGCAAGTGGCTTGAAAATCTGGTTCGCTTCACCAGCTTCAACCCCGACAGCAGCATCAGCACCAGCATGCTGGAGGCGAACGGCATTGTCGTTTTGAAAGACGATAATGAACCGGTCCGCCTGAATCTGGGACGGTTGCGCCTGCTCGCCCTTGCACGGCCCGGTTGAATTACATTTCCGGCGTCATGCCGATTGCCCAATTTTGGCAACCCGCGCGCAAAATCTGTTGATCCAGCCTCGCAACTAATTGACAGCGGGAACCCTGACCATAAAATCTCAATATAAATTTTTGTCGGCGATAAAACGAGGGCACGGTTAAAGATGGGAAACATTGACATCATTGACGCGAGCGGATTTTTGGGAAGTACGCCCGGCAACTCTTCTCCTTTAAAGTCGGTCAACGGCACACGCAGGCCCCGCGTTATTCCCCTTTCAGCCATTACCAGCGCAGCAGCAATCTACGGGCTCTTTTACGGCCAGAAAGCTGGCGACCCGGAGGGGCCGGGAAGATATTCTGTCGTGCCCATGCCCGGCCAGCCGCACCCGGCGCAAGCCAACGGCCAGCCTTCGATTCACACCATTCAAAGGCCATGCTATCCCATAGAAGAAATCGTTAGTTTCGCTGCATCAGTTTTTGACGGGCGACGCCCTTTGGAGCCCTCGGCTGCTACCGCAATTTCGCGCAGTGTTTCGGCCATGGCATTGCGGATGACCGATGTTATTCAAAACCCTTCTTCTCCGTCTCGGTACTATCCTAAAGCCAGCTGGCATGGTGATTACGACCCGAGAGCCGAATGGCGATTCATCAAAGAATTTTATGGATTAGCCAACGACCTCGGGCCACCGGATACTCATGATCATCGGGATCTGCGCCACGGGCTTGATACCCTCGCCACAGCGCTGAACGCAGGGCCACCCCAACCGCCACGGCCTCTTGCTCACGCACCACGGCAACGCCCCGGCCTTGCCCGACTGACTGGCTAATTCACCGTCCTGTCCACCAGCTTGTTCTTCGCGATCCACGGCATCATGTCACGGAGCTTCTTGCCGATTTTTTCGATCGGGTGTTCCGACACGTTGCGGCGCATGGCCTTGAAGCTCGGCTGGCCGGCCTGGCATTCCAGCATCCAGTCGCGCACGAAACGGCCGCTCTGGATGTCCTGTAACACGCGCTTCATTTCCTTCTTGGTGTCTTCGGTGACGATGCGCGGGCCGCTGCGGTATTCGCCGTATTCGGCAGTGTTGCTGATCGAATAATTCATGTTGGCGATGCCGCCTTCGTAAATCAGGTCGACGATCAGCTTGACCTCGTGCAGGCATTCGAAATACGCCATTTCCGGCGCATAGCCCGCTTCCACCAGCGTCTCGAAGCCGTTCTTGATCAGCTCCACCACGCCGCCGCACAACACGGCCTGCTCGCCGAACAAATCGGTTTCGCATTCCTCGCGGAAATTGGTTTCGATGATGCCGGCCTTGCCGCCGCCCACCGCCGCCGCATAGGACAGGCCGATCTGCTTGGCCTTGCCCGTCGCGTCCTGATGCACGGCCAGAAGGCACGGCACGCCGCCGCCCTTTTGATATTCCGAACGCACCGTGTGGCCGGGCCCTTTGGGCGCCACCATGAAAACGTCCAGGTCCTCGCGCGGCTCGATAAGATTGAAATGCACATTCAGCCCGTGCGCGAAAGCCAGCGCCGCGTTCTTTTTCAGGTTCGGCGCAAGCTGATCCTTGTAAATATTCTGCTGCAGCTCGTCGGGCGTCAGCATCATGACCACATCCGCCCATGCCGCCGCTTCTCCCGGCTCCATCACCTTGAACTGAACCTTCTGCGCTTTTTCGGCGCTGGGGCTGTTGGGGCGCAAACCGATGGCGATGTTCTTCACACCGCTGTCGCGCAGGTTCTGCGCATGCGCATGGCCCTGGCTGCCGTAACCGATGATCGCGACCTTCTTCTCGCGGATGATTTTGAGGTCGGCGTCCTTATCGTAATAAACCTGCATGTCTTGGGTCTCCCTTTCGAGGGTTTTATCTAATAATAACGTTTGCGGCGCAAGGCCTATCCCTGCGCCTGAAGCTTGTCCGGCACCGGCAGCAAACCGAGCGTATCCTCGCCGCAGCTCATGCCGACGCTGCCCGTGCGGGCAATTTCGGCGAGGCCCAGCGGCCGCACATGCTCGATAAACCGGTCGATCTGGTCGAAATCCGAAGTGATTTCGAAAACGATCGCGCGGTCGCTTTCGTCCACCAGGCGCGCGCCGTATTTGCGCGCGACTTGCTTCGCATCCTCGTGCTGCTTTTCATCGCCGATAATCTTGACGAAGGCGATGCAGCTTTCGAGAAATTTGCCCTGGGTCGTAAGGTTAATCACACGCCGCACCGGAATGAGGCGGCCCAGCAGCGCCATGATCTGTTCAATGATCATCGGCGAGCCGCGCGTGACGATGGTCATGCGCGA
>JBFWTA010000187.1:0-5175 GCA_050248075.1 Bdellovibrionales bacterium
CCTTCGACCGGCGCCCTGCCGGTGCCGGATAACGTGCTGGCCAAGGCCCGCCGGATCTTGCCGGAAGGGCAAACATATGTTGGCCTTGCTCCCGGCGTCGGCCATCTTGTCAAGGCATGGCCGCGCTATAAATTCGAAAAAGTGGCGCAGGCGCAGATGCAAAAAGGCCGCGTCCCGGTTTTTATTCTGGGCCCCCAGGAATTGAACTGGCATGATGAATTGATGGCCACGGTGCCTGCCGCCAAATTTCCGTTGCAGGAATACGAGATCTGGGGAAACCCGGTGATCACACTCGATCACACGCTGGCTATCGGTCGCCTGCTGGATGTGGCCGTCGCCAATGACAGCGGGGCCGGGCATATGCTGGCAGCCGCCGATTGCCCGCTTATCAGCCTGTTCGGTCCCACCATGCCGGACAAGCTGGCGCCACGGGTAAGCCGCAGTCATGTCATTCGCGCTCAGGATTTCGGATCCTCACTTATGCGCGAGATACCGTGGGAAGCCGTGAACGACGCCATAGACAAGATGCTGGCGGCGAAGCCGGCCTAGGCGGCGCCGCTGGGCGGAATGATGCTGCGGCCCTCGGTCGGCAATCCACCGAGCCTTTGCAAAATCGCAACACGCTCCTTGAGCGGCGGATGGGTGGCGAACAATCCCCACAGATCCATGGGCGAAGGCGGGTTTTCGATAAACATCTGCCTGACTTCCGGCGGCACATCGGCAACGTGCGGCGCTTCGGATATCTTGCGCAAGGCGGAAATAAGCGCTTCCGGATTTTTGGTAAGCTCGACCGACCCGGCATCGGCGAGATATTCACGCCTGCGCGAGATCGCGAAACGCAGAACGAGCGCGAAGCCATAGCCGATCATCAGCATGATACCCGCCACGAGCAGCAACAGCATTGCCCCGCCACCGCGCCGGTTGCGGCTCAGTTGCGAATAGCGCATGCCGCGCCACATCATCTGCGCCGCGAAAGATACCATGCCCACCAGCACCACCGTCACGATCAGCAGCCGGCAATCATGGTTGACGATATGGGTGAGTTCATGCGCGAGAACAGCTTCCATTTCCCTGTCGTCCAGCTTATCGGCAAGGCCACGCGTGATCGTAATCGAATAATTTTTTTCGTTGATGCCGCTGGCGAAAGCATTCAATGCGCCGCTGTCCATGACATAAAGCGCCGGCATTTTTAGGCCGCGCGAAATGCAAAGATTTTCCAGCATATTGTAAAGCCCGGGCATTTCGTTGCGCGTCACCGGGCGGCCGCCGGTGGCGGCATGGATCATGGCACCGCTAAAAGCATAGCCGACCAGCACCCAGACAACGGCGATCCCCAGGACAAGGGGCCAATAGTGAACGACCGCCGATTGCGCAAGATCGAAGGGACTGTAGCTGCCGTCGAGAGATGCTAACTGCAAGCTTTGAAACAATGCAGCGCTATCGGCGCCCGGCTGGCGGACATAAATAATCCCGAACACAAAAAATACGCCGCCCAGCAAAGCCAGCAGAAGCGCGGGAAAGGCCAGCAGAAGCAAGACCGATTTGATGTTGTTGTTCCATCGGTAGGTCGAAAGGCCAAGAGCGGCGGGCATGGGCTAGCCGCCGAACGATACCTTGGGCGGCACGTTCGCCGCGGCTTTCTCAGCGGCATCGAGCGCAAACATCACGGCCGGCGCGAAGCCGAGCGACCCCGCGAACAGCACCGCGGGAAACTGTTCGATCGCCGCGTTGTATTCGGCGACGGAATTATTGAAAAAGCGGCGGGCGGCGGCAATCTTGTTTTCGATATCGGAAAGTTCGGTCTGCAGCTGGCGGAAATTCTCATTCGCCTTGAGCTGGGGATAATTTTCGGCAACGGCCATGAGATTCATCAGCGCGCCCGACAAGGCGCTTTCGGCAGCACCTTTTTCGGCGAATGTGACGGCCCGCATGGCGGAAGCGCGAGCGGCCGTAACGCGATCGAGCACGTTGCTTTCATGCGCCGCATAGCCTTTAACGGTTTCGACGAGATTGGGGATGAGGTCGTGGCGTTGTTTCAGTTGCACATCGATATCGGCGAAAGCATTTTTCCACGACTGCCGGAGCGCCACGAGCCGATTATAGAGAACAACGGCAAAGACGGCGGTAACAGCCAGGCCAATGAGAATATAAGTCATGTTCGCCTCTTTCGTGCGGATGTTTTGGCCATTATGGAGCGGTCAAAAATCGGCGCAACGGCCCTTATGCTCCCAATCGCCATAGCGGGTCGGCTCCGGCCCCTGAACGCCACCGATTTCACGGGGGCGCGGCAAGAGGGCTTGCCGATTCCCTTCGGATGCATCGGCAGGGGAAGCGAAAGGAGGTGATTTAGGCTCATTCATGGGGTTATTCTAGCGTTACCGTCCCCGCGGCGCAAAGACTGTACGCAGGGCGTGACGATTTGATATACAGGCCCCATGCAACAGCCCCTACGCCTCGCCCCCTCGATCTTGTCTGCCGATTTCGCCAAATTGGGCGAGGAAGTGCGCGCCATCGACGCCGCCGGCGCCGATTATATTCATGTCGATGTGATGGATGGGCATTTCGTGCCCAATCTCACCCTTGGCCCCGCCGTGGTCAAGGCACTGAAACCGTATAGCAAAAAGCCTTTCGATGTGCATCTGATGATCGCCCCGGTCGATCCGTATATCAAGGATTTCGCCGAGGCCGGGGCAGACATCATCACGGTGCATCCGGAATCAGGCCCGCATCTGCACCGCACCATTCATCTTATCAAGGCGCATGGTAAAAAGGCCGGTGTAGCGCTCAACCCGGCGACGCCCATCGCGGCCATCGAATCCGTCTTCAGCGATATCGACCTTATTCTTGTGATGACCGTCAATCCCGGCTTCGGCGGTCAGGCCTTTATTGTTTCGCAACTCGAGAAGATCGCGGAATTGCGCAAAAAGATCGACGCCATTGGCCGCAATATCGATCTGGAAGTCGACGGCGGCATCGCGTCCGACACGGCGAAAGAGGTTGTGAAGGCAGGTGCCGACGTTCTGGTGGCCGGCACCGCAAGCTTTAAAGGCGGCGCCGCGCATTACGCGGCCAATTTGAAGGCGCTGCGCGGATAATTTTAGCTACAAAGGGATAACATGAGCGATCTGCAGAAAATTTCCCGCGCCCTTATTTCCGTTTCCGATAAAAACGGCCTGGTGGAATTTGCCCGGCAGCTGGCGGCGCAGGGCGTCGAAATTCTTTCGACCGGCGGCTCGGCCAAAAAGATGGCCGATGCCGGCATCAAGGTCATCGAGGTCGGCGATTATACCGGTTTTCCGGAAATGATGGACGGACGGGTCAAAACCCTGCATCCCAAAATTCATGGCGGCCTGCTGCAACGCCGGGATTTGAAGGAACATCAGGATGCGGCGCAGAAACACGATATTCCGCCGATCGATCTGATCGTCGTCAATCTTTACCCGTTTCGCGAAACCGTGGCCAAGGGTGCAGATTTCGAAACCTGCATCGAAAACATCGATATCGGCGGCCCGGCCATGATCCGCGCCGCCTCCAAGAATCATGACTTCGTCACGGTCGTCACAGACCCCGCGCAATACGAAGCGGTGCTGGACGAAATGAAACAGAACAAGGGAGCCACCACTCTTTCCTTCCGCCGCCGGCTGGCGGCAGCGGCCTATACCCATACTGCAAGCTATGACGCCGCCATTGGCGGCTGGTTCGCGGCGCAGCTGGACGACGAATATCCGGAAGAGATCGCTTTTGCCGCCCGCCGCCGCCAGACCTTGCGTTACGGCGAAAATCCGCACCAGACGGCAGCGTTTTACGTTACGGGTGAGAAACGCCCCGGCATTGCAAGCGCGATCCAGATACAGGGCAAGGAACTCAGCTATAACAATCTCAACGACACCGACGCGGCCTTCGAGCTGGTTTCGGAATTTACGGATCAACCTGCGGTCGCTATCATTAAACACGCCAATCCCTGCGGCGTGGCGCTGGGGCCCAACCTTATCAACGCCTATAAACATGCCCTTGCCTGCGATCCCGTTAGCGCCTTCGGCGGCATCATCGCCTGCAACCGGCCGCTGGACGGGGAAATCGCCAGGGCCATTGCCGAGCTTTTTGCCGAAGTGATCATCGCGCCCGATTGCGACGATGCGGCCCGCGATGTGCTTGCGGCCAAGAAGAATTTACGCGTGCTGCTGACCCGTTCCATGCCGGACCCGAAACTGGCGGATAAAATCATCAAGCCCGTCGCCGGCGGTTACCTGCTGCAAACCCGCGATAATGTGGTGCTGGATGTAAACGCCCTGAAATGCGTGACCAGGCGCCAACCGACGGAAGCCGAAATGCGCGATCTGATTTTCGCCTTCACGGTCGCCAAGCACGTGAAATCGAACACGATTGTTTACGCCAAGGACGGCACCACCGTCGGCATCGGCGCGGGACAGATGAGCCGCGTCGATTCCGCGCGCATCGCAGCCCGCAAGGCCGAAGAGGCCGCAGAAAAAGCTGGTTTCAAGGAGCCCTTAACCCGGGGGTCTGCCGTCGCTTCCGACGCCTTCTTCCCCTTCGCCGACGGGCTTCTGGCCGCAGTCGAGGCAGGCGCCACATCGGTGATCCAGCCCGGCGGCTCCATGCGTGATCCGGAAGTGATCGACGCCGCCGACAGGGCCGGTCTTACCATGCTATTTACCGGCATCCGGCATTTCCGCCATTAATCGACAATGGCCGGATTACTTGACTTAACCAAGCCACCTGCCCTATTTCTCACTCTCTTATCGGCGGCAGCGTAGCTCAGCGGTAGAGCAGGGGAATCATAACGCCTTCAGTATTTGGGAATATCAAAGGGCTTTGTGATTTTTGTGCCCGTTTTGGGTCAAGTGTGTTTAGATTTTAGAAATTTAGTCTTCGAAGTTGGCAGCGTAGCTCAGTGGTAGAGCAGGAGAATCATAATCTCTTGGTCGGGGGTTCAAATCCCTCCGCTGCTACCAACCACACAGTTATTAAGTGAGAATGTAAGAAAATATAAAACAACGGAAATATTCCTGGATTTTTTCTATTCACCTTGACCTGCTCCCCGTTTTCTGAGCCATTTTCTGGTAGAGTCTGCAACCCTAAAACAGGAGCAGACGATGAAGAAGCGGTTTACGGAAGAACAGATCATCCAGGTGTTGAAGGAGCAGGAAGCGCACG
>JBFWTA010000188.1:0-5120 GCA_050248075.1 Bdellovibrionales bacterium
GGGAAAAGTCGCATGTATCCACCGCCATGAATCAATTCACAACGGTTGCCCAGAATATGACATCGTTGTTTCAGGGCGGTTTTGGCATAAACAATCCGCCGTGCACGCCTGCGCCATGTGATTTCACTGCGCAGGCCATAACCTTAAAAATTATTCCGTTGTGGATGCAGACATCGGCAACTCAAGCTAACACGCCGTGGAATTCTTCAGGTTTTCACCTTTGGTGGGTCGCCAATAACCCTCGCACATATCGCGTTGCGTTTTATGGCGTGTCACGCACCGGATGTCTCGGCCTGATCGAACAAACCGGGGGATGCACTCCGGGCCAGCCAGGATGCCCAACCTCGGTTGGAACCGGGGGAAATACCACGACCGCGCCTACAGCAGGTAATACGCGAACGGCCGGTACTATCACTTCTGCGGATGCCACAGCGTTATGTGCGGCCAATGCCTACCCTGCGGGGGCCAATAATTCGGTCGAATTTACGCTTATTCAGTAAGCAGTTAGTTTCCCTTATGGCTTTAGCGAGCAGGCTCGCATTGCCGCCTCGCTTTATAATGACTATATAATCCGCATATCGAAAACGGGTTTATGCATGAGTACCTATAGCCAACGCGCGCCTTTTAACGACTGGTGGTATTGGTCCGAGTGCCTGGTCAAGCGCCTGCGGACGATGGCGGAGCTTTATAAGGAAAACGGCGAGGCCGAGCGCGGGAACCTGGCGAGCGAATGGGCCAAGAAGCTTAAGGACAATTGCATGGTGCCGGTGATGGCCGCGCGCAAGGGCACGAAAACCGACGAGCAGAAAGCCGAAATCAAGAAGCTGGAAGAAGAGTCTATCTTTAACGCCGCGGCGATGTTCCGCGAATTGCTGGTCAATCTGCCTTTTATGTCGAGCGCCATCCAGGAGTTTCTTGGCGTCACCTGGCAGGAGTGCAAGTGGGACGACCCGGTCGAGGTCGAGGAATTCGACGAGGCGACCGGCCTGCCGAAAAAAAAGAAAAAGCGCAAATCCGCCGGCGACGGGCGCATCACCGAATTGTTCTGGGGTCCCAAGGCGCGCCAGGACGAAGGCATCCGCAGCGGCAAGATCGCCGATGGCGGCCTGCCGGGCATTCTCGCCAATCTGCTGATGGCCGAAAAATCGACCTCCAGCCGCACGCCGACGGATTACGGCCAGGCCATGATGGCCTCCGCCGCGCAGCAGAGCATCGCGACCTCGCAGGCGAAATTCGGCATGAACATGAACTTCAAGCCGGGCGGGTCGATCTGACATGCTTGACCCAGACCCCGTACAATCCATCGAAATACACGGCGCCGAAGGCTTTGCGGCGATGCGCCGGGCCGGGCGGCTGGCGGCGGAGGTTCTGGATTACATCACCCCCTTTGTCGTTCCAGGCGCGGTTACCGGCGAGCTTGACGATATGTGCGATAAGTTCACGCGCGAGCGCGGCGCGACTTCGGCGCCGCTGGGCTATCGCGGCTATCCGCGCGCGACCTGCATTTCACCCAATCATGTGGTCTGTCACGGTATCCCGGGCGAGAAGCAACTGGAGAACGGCGATATCGTCAACATCGACGTGACGGTGCTTCTGGACGGCTGGCATGGCGACACCAGCCGGATGTTTCTTGTCGGCGACCGGGTGAATCTTAAGGCGCGGCGGCTGGTGGACGTGACGTATGACGCGATGATGCGGGGGGTCGAGGTTATCCGGCCGGGCGCCACGCTTGGCGATATCGGCCATGCCATTCAGACGCTTGCGGAAGAGGCGCGCTTTTCCGTGGTGCGCGATTTTTGCGGACACGGGGTCGGGCGCGTGTTCCACACGCCGCCATCCGTCCTGCATTACGGCGAGCCGGGCGAAGGGGATGTCCTGAAGCCGGGGATGATCTTTACGGTCGAGCCGATGATCAATGCCGGAAGATACGATGTGAAGGTGCTCAAGGACGGCTGGACGGCGGTGACCAAGGATAAATCGCTGTCGGCGCAGTTCGAGCATACGATCGGAGTGACCGACTCCGGAGTTGAGATTTTTACTTTATCGCCAAAGGGGTATACTAAGCCTCCCTATCCCGTTTCCTAGTTTCCTTTGTTATGCCAACCGCGAGCCGCTCCAAGACGGACGCCATGCCCGATGCCGGAAAGCCGCATTATTTCGGCCATCGTGAGCGGCTGCGCGAGCGGTTTTTTACGGCGGGGGCGGAAGCGCTGCAGGATTACGAGTTGCTGGAACTCTTGCTGTTTGCCGCAATTCCCCGGCGCGACGTCAAGCCTTTGGCCAAATCCCTTTTGGAAGAATTCAAGGATCTCTGGTCGCTGCTTAACGCCCGGCCGGAACGGTTGATTGCGTTTGGGCTAAGCGAGGCGGCGGCGGCCTCGATTATCGCCACGGGGGCGGTGGCGCTGCGCGCCCATAAAGGGGCGGCGATGAAGGGGACGCTGCTGAACAACTGGCAGCGTATTGTCGATTATTGCCGTGCCGCCATGGCGCATGAGAACAAGGAGCAATTCCGGCTGCTGTTCCTGGACCGGGGCAATAATCTTTTGACCGAGGAAGTTCATCAGCATGGCACGATCGACCATACGCCGGTTTATCCGCGCGAGGTCGTGCAGCGCGCGCTGGAAGTAGGGGCGGGGGCTTTGGTGCTGGTGCATAACCATCCGAGCGGCAATCCGCAGCCAAGCCGGGACGATATCGAAATGACCCGTGCCATTGCCAATGCCTGCGGCGCGCTGGGCATCGTTATTCACGATCACATCATCATTGCGGGCAGCGAGGTTGCAAGTTTCAAGGCGCTCGGGCTGTTGTAGCCTTGCCTAAATGCCGGAAATCGCCAATCATACGTCCGATTCTCTCAGGGAGTTCTTCCTATGCGCCGCTGGCTGATACCGACGCTTTTCCTTCTTGCCGTTGCCGCCTGCGGCCCGACCCAGATCGCCGAATTCTGGCGGCCGATCAGCCAGCCGAATATCGACTTGCCGCTGGAAAAAGCCCAGCACAAGCTTAATTTCGATTTGAGCCAGTGCCGCTGCGGCATTTACCCGACCAATCTTCCGCGTGACGAAATGCACGAATTCCAGCCGGACAAGGAACGTCTCAGCGAAACCAGCATGACCATATCGCCGACCGAAGACGGTCAATGCATGCAACGCCCCAGCCTTGTGGTCGCGGAATGCATGCGCGGGCGCGGCTGGGAAATCACGAACTGCTCGGGCCGCATGCCGCTTGCCGGCGGCGGGTCGCTGTGCGCGGCTTATGAGCCCTAGGCTTCCCAGGCTACTTCTTGTCGGTGCCGGCAAAATGGGCGGCGCCATGCTGCAGAAGCTTGCCGGTCAGGTTTCCGCCTGCGTGGTGGACCCCGCCCCGCCGCCCGCTCATTTGAAATCGCTGAAAGGCGTTACCTGGCTGACGGGGCCGGACAAGATCGACTTTCACTTTGCGCCCGACATTGTGGTGATCGCCATCAAGCCGCAGCAGATGGCAAGCGTTCTGCCCGCCTACATGCATTTTCAGGATGCCGTGTTCCTGTCGATTGCGGCGGGGCAAACGCTGGCGCGGCTGGAAGGGATGCTCGGCGGCTGCGCCATCATACGCGCAATGCCGAATTTGCCGGCGAGTATCGGACAAGGGGCGGCGGTCGCGGTCGCCAACAAGAAGGTCGCCGATGCGCAACGGGCGCTGGCGGATAAAATTCTCGGCGCCATCGGCACGGTCGCATGGATGGCGAACGAAAAGCTTATGGACGCCGTCACGGCCCTGTCCGGCAGCGGGCCGGCTTATGTGTTTGCCCTCGTGGAAACCATGGCAAAAGCCGGCGAAGCCCTGGGGTTGCCTAAGGACCTGGCAACCCGGCTGGCACGGCAGACCATCATCGGCAGCGGCGCCTTGCTGGCGCAGTCGGCGGAGAGCGCGGAAAATTTACGCAAAGCGGTTACCAGCCCCGGCGGCACGACCGAAGCCGCGCTGGAAGAGCTTCTGGATGAAAGCGGATTGCCGGATTTGATGTTGAGGACGATGGAGGCGGCGGCGCGGCGGTCGAAGGAATTAAGCTAATCCATCCCGCCGGCCGAGTTGAGGATGCGCGCCCGCTCGCTCCACATATTATGCCGCTGGGGAATTTCATTGATATCATCAGTGCGGGACAGGCGCGTTTCGCCTGACCGTTCTTTCTCGATCAGAAGCTTTAAGATCGAAGGAAGCCTGCCGTGTTCGGCGAGGCCGCTGCCGATGCCTTCCTGCTCGTTGCCTAAAGGACCGCCGCGGAACAGTTCTTCCGCGAGGCGGCTGCTGCAACGGCTGTGCCAGGGCGACTTAAGCAGACGTTGCATGTCAATGGAAACTTCCGGCAGGCATTCGAGCGTTTCCCTGAATAAAACAGCCAGACCGTCAACCACGCGTTCGGCGTGCAGGTCAAGCTCGGCCAGGGAATCCGTCGGCATTTCGGTTTCGTCGATAAGCGCCTGAATGCGGCCCAGGATAGTCGCGATATGACCATGGCGCTGCTGGCGATGACGCTCGGAGATGAAGATATCTTCGTGCGGAGGGTTGTTGTAGACGCCGACACATGTGGTCAGGCGGTCGATAAGTACATTCGACCAGAGCAGCCATTCGTCAAAGCTGGCTTTATGCGAACCTTCTGGTTTCATTTTATTAGCCTCTCAAAAAAGGGTAACTCAAAAATTGTGTCTTTGCAAGGATTCACAATCTATGCGTTTGCCAAAATGCTGCAAATACTTGCTGTTTTTGCAATGCGAAGAGAAAATTTTGGTAGCCGCAAACGCGCACGAAAAATTCGCGCAAGAAAATTCTGATGAAATAGGAGTTATTTGTATGGTGAATCCGGCGAGATGGGTTTTGGGAAAAGATTTTTATGCATCCTGCATCCGTACCTGTGACGCGTAGTCACACAGGGTAATGTCAGGCGCCGCGCAGCGCACGCTGCCGCAACAGATGATCAGCCAGCACACAGGCCATCATGGCTTCGCCGACGGGCACGGCCCGAATGCCGACGCAAGGTTCGTGACGCCCTTTTGTGGTTATGTCCGTATTCTGGCCCTGCATATCGACGGATTGCCGCGGCTGCAGGATCGAGCTTGTCGGCTGTTCTGCGAAGCGGG
>JBFWTA010000189.1:0-5106 GCA_050248075.1 Bdellovibrionales bacterium
CTTCCGATCTCGGCCAGCAGCTTTTTGCGTCGCGCGGCGGCGGGCTGAACGATGACGTCGATCGGCTCGTCGGTAATCGCCTCATTAATCGTCTTGCGCCAAACCTCGGCGCTAAGTCCGATCCCGAATAAGTCGGCCGCCTTGCCTTCGTCCAGCCATTCGCTGCGCATCGCACCCATGCCGGCGTTCTTGGAAAGATGCATCAGATCGCCGATGATGGCCGGCGTCAATTTCGTGTGCGTTCCCGCGATGAGTGTGGCGACGAGTTCAGTTTTAAGGGAAGCCATTTCATTCTCCAGCTATAATAAACGACGTCATCCCGGAAAATTTTCTCTTCGGCGAGCCGAGCGAGGCGCAGGCGAAACGAAAGAAAGTTTATCCGGGACTCCGTCAGCGCATACGAAAGCGCCCAATATCCGCATGAGTGCAAACGCATGGTCCGACCGGGTTCCGGATAAATTTTTTCTTCGCTGCGCTCGGAGAAAATTTTCCGGGATGGCGTAGATTACGATCCTGCCGCCGCCTTCTCCGGTTCTTCGCTTACCCAGACGGCGAAATCGTCGTCTTCGGGTTCGGTGGGGCCGGCGCCGTCTTTTTCGCGGGCGATGTCGTTCAGCACCAGGCGGGTATCCAGCATGCCCGCGGCCTTGAGATCTTCCAGCCCCGGCAGATCCTCCAGCGAGGAGATATTAAAATGCCCGAGAAATTCCGATGTCGTGTGCCAGTTGAGCGGCTTGCCCGGCGTTTCGCGCCGTTTGCCTGGGCGTATCCAGCCGAGTTCCAGCAGAATATCCAGCGTGCCCTTATTCGTATCCACGCCGCGAATGCTCTCGATTTCGGCGCGGGTGACGGGCTGGTGATAAGCGATGATCGCCAGAACTTCGGAAGCGGCGCGGGGCAGCTTGCGGCGCGGCTGGCGCACGATTTTCATAAGGCCGGCAAGGTCCGGCGCGGTGCGGAATCCCCACATCCCGTCGATCTCCACCAAATTGACGCCATGCTGCGCGTAATGGTCCTGCAGCTCCTTGAGAAGGGCGGGGATATCGGCTTCCTTGCCCAGCTGCTTCTGCAGCATGTCGACCGGCAAAGGCTCCGCGCTGGCAAACAGGATGGCTTCCAGAAGACGCAGGGCGCCCTGATTATCCTGTTGGTCGTGAATATCCTGATTATCCTGCTGCTCGTCGCTCATAAATCACCCAGATCGCCAACCGAAGGTAAAAGTTCACGCTTACGCAGATAAATCGGCGCGAATGTGCCGTCCTGCCGCAATTCCAGCTCGCCGTTTTTAACAAGTTCCAGCGTCGCCGCAAAGGTCGAGGCCACCGCCGAGCGCTGCTCGAGCCCGTTTGCGCTCATGGCTTCCGGCAAAAAACTCGCCAGCGAACCCCAGGAGGGCATGACGCCCAGCATATGGCGCAATCTTTCGGTGCTTTCCTCGAGGCTGTAAAGCCGCGTCGGCGCGATGTTGTAGGTCGGCGGCTTGCGGCGGCGCAAGGGCGCGGCGATGGCCGTCAGAAGGTCGTAAAGCGGCAGGAAATAGACCGGCTTTTCCTCGACCTCGATTTCTTCCGGCCTGCCGCGAACGAACACGTCGATGCCGAGCTGGGGCTGGGCCTGGATTTGCTGAGACGCCTTTTGCATGGCTTCCAGCCGCTGCAGCTGAAACTTCAGCGCTTCGGCCATCTGCGCCGCGTCGGGCTCGTCTTCGTGCTTTTCTTCCGGCAGCAGCAGGCGGGATTTAAGGAACGCCAGCCATGCGGCCATCACCAGATAATCGGCGGCGATTTCCAGCCGCAACCGGCGCGCCTGCGCGATAAACGTGAGATACTGTTCGGCCAGCGCCAGAATCGAGATTTTGCCGAGATCGACCTTCTGGTCCCGCGCAAGACTTAACAGCATGTCGATCGGGCCTTCGAAGCCGTCGAGTGCCAGCACAAGATCGGCCGCGGCGGGCGCGGCGGGGGCAGGGGTATTACTCATATCGTCCATCGGCAAGCTCGTGTTCGGACAGGGCACTGCAGGGCCCACGGTTTTAACGGCGAATCATACAAAAAGGCCCGAAAATTCGCTCATCCTATTGTAGCTGTAAATTCACATGAAAAACAATATATAACTTATTGATATTATTATTTTATGCCACCTTCTAAGTTATGGTTTTGAGAGATGGAGGCACGTTCTTGTTTCAAAAATTTACGTAATCACCCGTACCTGAAACGCGGACGCGCCCAGCAGCATATCCAGCCGCGCGCTGTCGGCTTCGGGGGTATAGTCGTCTTTCGGCCAGCGCGTCATGCCCCGGGCGTGCATCCAGCGTTCCCAGCTGGAATCGCTCATGGGCTGCAGGGCCGTGGCAATGGCGCCCATTTCCGGCAACGTGCCGTTGCACCACAGCGCCACATCCGCCCCGGCGGCAAGCGCGCTTTGCGCGAGATCGGCCGGCGCGCCCTTCAGCGCCTTCATGTTCAGATCGTCCGAAAACAGCAGCCCGTCGAAGCCGAGCGACCCGCGAATGACATTCTCTGTCACTTTTGCTGAAAGCGAGGCCGGCGCGTCGGCGTCCAGCGCCGTGAACACCGCATGCGAATTCATGCCCAGAGGCATGTCCTTCAAAAGCTCGAAAGGCACGAAGTCATCGCTTTCAAGTTCCGCGCGCGTGGCGCCGATCCGCACGGCAAGCTGGTGCGGGTCCAGGCTCATGCGCCCGTGTCCCGGCAGATGCTTGATGACCGGCAATATGCCGTTCGCCAGAAAGGTTTCCGACCACACCCGCGCCAGCGCCGCCACCACGGCCGGCTTGCGGCTGATAGCCCTGTCGCCGATGGCCGAGGTGGCGCCTTCCATGAACAGGTCCAGCACCGGCGCGCAATCGACATTAATGCCCAGCTGCCAAAGCTCGTCGGCGACGATACGGGCATACAACCGCATTGCCTCCGTTCCCCATTCGGGATCGCGCTCGTACATGATGCCGAACAGCCGCGCGGGCGGATGCGTCGGCCATTGCGGCGGCTGCAGCCGCGAGACGCGGCCGCCTTCCTGGTCGATCAGGATGGGGACATCCTGGCGGCCCGTGACTTGCCGTAATTCCTTGATAAGCCAGCGCACCTGATCGCGGCTATTGCAGTTGCGCTGAAAAAGGATAAAGCCGAAGGGATTGGTTTCGCCGAAAAACCGTCGCTCGGGCGAAGTAAGGGATTCACCGGAACAGCTAAAGACGACGGGTAACGGCCGGCGATGCGAAGACGCCTCAGGGTTTGACAACGATACACCCCGCCTTTTGTTTTTTTAGGCGCGAGCAAATATCCTGCGCCTCGCTTGTGCTTATGGGGCTGCTCTGGACACGGTAATAAATGCCGCGCGCGCCGAGATCGGCCTTCATCACATGCAGCTTGGCCGATCCAAGCGTGGCGGAGTATTTTGTTTGCATCGCGGCGGACTGCTTTTTGGCGGTGCCGGCATCCGGATACGAAGCCAGCTGAACGCGTGAATTCTTTCTGCCGCCGGCGGGCGCCGCCGTCCTGGAAGGTTCCTTCGTTATTTCCTTGACGGCCGTCGGCGCGGGCGGAGGTTGCGGTGCCGCGGCCACGGGAGCGGCTGGCGCAGGTTCTTCCAGGCTCTTCGGCGCCTCCGCCGGTTCGACCGGCGGCAAGGCGGATGGCGATGGAGCCGGCGTGGCCTCGGCTGTTTTCTTTTCCGGGCTTACCGTCGTCGGCACCTGCGCCGGCGGCGGCGGCTCAAGGCTGCCAGCCGTTTCGGCGGACGGCTGCACCGTATCTCCGCCGGTTGCTTCTGGCTGCGGCGCTGGCTGCGTTTGCGGCATTTCCGGTGGCGGCAAAAGATGCTCGGCCTGCGGGGACTGCGGCGTTCCGCCATTTTCGATCTGACGATAGGCCAACACGTCCTGGTTCGGAATGTCGATGCCGCCGGGCTGTTCCGGGCGTTGCTTATAGGGGCCTTCGGCGGCGATGGTCGGAACTTCGCCCGGCGCGCGCGTAAAGGCATAAAAGGCATAACCGCCGGCGGCGATCAGCGCGGCAAGCACGGCGATCGTGGCAACGCGGCGCGTGCGATAGACGCGCACCTGCGTAAATTCCGAGCGCACGGGCTGTTGCGGAAACAGTTCTTCGTCATTGTCAGGCGGCGGTGAGTGTGTCACTGCGAAGTTCCTCGAGAGGTTTGCTGCCCATGACGGCGAGTCCGCTCGCGATCACGGTCTGTATAGCCTTAATAAGAACCAGCCGCGCCCGGGTCAAATTTTTGTCGTCGGGAACAATAAATCGTAACGCTGCGTCATCGTTTCCTTTGTTCCATAAACTATGAAAGGCCCCCGCCAAGTCCATGAGATAGAAAGCAATTCGATGCGGTTCCCGGGCGATTGCCGCTGCCTCGACCACCCGCGGCCAATTGGCAAGTAATTTTATAACCATCAATTCGTCTGCGGAACAAATCTGCTTAGTATCTACCACGGCCAAAGCCTCGGCGGTCAGCTCCTCCGGGTTAAACATTTCCGCCGCATGCCGCATGATCGACGCGCCGCGCGCATGCGCGTATTGCACATAGAAAACCGGATTGTCGCGCGTCTGCTCCACGACTTTCGCGAAATCGAAATCGAGTTCGGAATCCGGCGTGCGCGTCAGCATGAAAAACCGCACCGCGCCCGCGCCGACCTGTTCCACCATTTCCCGCAGCGTGATGAGATTGCCGGAACGTTTTGAAATTTTTACCGGCTCGCCGTTGCGGAACAGCTTGACGATGGAAACATATACGACGCCGAGTTTCGCTTTGCCATCGCTGAAGGCCGCGATGGAAGGTCCCATGCGCTCGACATAGCCGCTGTGATCCTTGCCCAACACATTGATCATCAGGCTGAAGCCGCGATTGATCATTTCGTAGTGATAGGCGATGTCGGGCATCAGATACGTCCAGCGGCCCTCGCGGTTCTTGAGTGGACGGTCGCTGCTGTCGCCGAAGTTGCTCGAACGAAAAAGCGTAAGCGGCACAGGCTCCCAGTTTTCCATTTCTTTGCCCTTCGGCGGGGGCAGGGTGCCGGTATAAATAAGCCCTTTGTCTTCGAGTATTTTAAATGCCTTATCCAGCGTACCGTTTTCA
>JBFWTA010000190.1:0-5066 GCA_050248075.1 Bdellovibrionales bacterium
GTCAACAGCCTATCTGCGTAGAGCGGGGGGCGGGCAGATTTCAGCTATCCGTTTTACACTGTTCCACGCTTCTTGATTCAAGGGCAAGCAGCCACGCCTTGGCCTTCAGGCCGCCGGCAAAGCCCGACAGCCTGCCGTTGCCGTCGATGACCCGATGGCACGGGACAACGATAGAGATCGGATTTTTGCCGTTTGCGGCGCCCACGGCGCGCATGGCTTTCGGACTGCCGATCTGCCGGGCTATGTCGCCATAGCTTCGCGTTTCGCCGAACGGGATGGTCAAAAGCGCCGCCCACACCTTTTTCTGAAAGTCAGTGCCGGCGAAATCCAGTCTCAGGGAAAATTTTTTGAGCCTGCCGGCAAAATAGTCCTCAAGTTGTTTGTCGGCGGTGCATAGCAGCGGATGATTCCTGTTTTCAGAACATGGACCAAGACGAATGCGTTCATGATCGTCATTTCCCCACAGAATAGCGGAGAGTCCCTTACTGCCGGCGATCAGTTTAAGTTCGCCGACCGGCGATTTCACGGTTTTGTAAAAATAGCGAATGGGCTCGGATGCGCTCATAACCACCGCCTAGCTCCGTGCGGATGCCTGCCGTCATAAACCGTGCGAAGCGGCGTCTATCCCAGCAAATCCTTGACCTTGTTCAAAAATCCTTCGCTTTCGGGATGTGTCTTTTTTCCGGCACTTTCCTCGGCGAATTCCGCCAGCAGTTCTTTTTGCCGTTTCGTGAGATGCACAGGCGTTTCGACCGCAAGCTCGACATACAGATCGCCGCGCGACGAACTACGCAGAACCGACATGCCTTTTTGCCTGACACGCGTGCGCTGTCCCCCTTGCGTGCCGGGGTCGACTTTTACCTGGGCGAGGGAGCCGTCGATGGTTGGCACATCGATGGTGCCTCCCAGCGCCGCCACGGTCATGGGGATCGGCACGCGGCAGAAAAGATTGGCGCCGTCGCGCTGGAAAATAGGATGCTGCTTGAGGTCGAGAATGACATAAAGATCGCCCGCGTTGCCGCCGCGCATGCCCGCCTCGCCCTCGCCCGACAGGCGGATGCGCGTGCCATCCTCGACACCGGCGGGAATGGAAACGGCAAGCGTTCGTTCCTGGCGCGTGCGGCCCTGCCCGGCGCATTTCGCGCAGGGATTCTTAATGATTCGGCCAACGCCATGGCATGACGGGCAGGGACGTTCGATGGTGAAAAAGCCCTGCTGGGCACGTACACGGCCGATTCCTTTGCACATCGGGCAGTCGGTCGGTTGCGTGCCGGGCGCCGCGCCCTGCCCCTTGCATTCGCTGCACGAAACCGATTTGACGACCCTGATGTTTTTTTCGGAGCCTGCGAAGGCTTCTTCCAGGGTCATCTCAAGATCGTAACGCAGATCGGCGCCGCGCTGACCCGCACCGGACGCGGCGGTGCCGCGGCGGCCGCCGCCAAGAATTTCTCCGAACATCTCGTCAAAGATATCGGCGAATCCGCCGGCAAAATCGAAACCGCCGGCGCCTTGGCCGCCTTGCTGGAAAGCGGCATGGCCGAAACGGTCATAGGCCGAGCGGCGTTCATAATCGCTCAGCACCTGATAGGCCTCGCTGATTTCCTTGAATTTATGCTCGGCATCCTTGTTGCCCGGGTTTTTATCCGGATGGTGCTGCATCGCCAGCTTGCGATACGCCTTTTTAAGGTCTTCGGCGCTGCAATTGCGCGAGACACCCAGCAGCTCGTAGTAATCAGCTTTCATAAGAGCGTTTCCACTTCAGGCGGCCAAGGCCGCCTTTCTTTTATCAGGCCGTCCCGCTCTTCTTGTCGTCCTTGACCTCGCTGAACTCGGCGTCGACGACACCGGGCTCGGCGGTGCCGCCGCTGCCGGCGCCGGATGGGCCGCCCGCGGCTTCGCCGCCTGCCTGCTGGTTTTTGTAAAGGGCTTCGCCGAGCTTCATCGACACCTGGGCCAGAGCATCGGTCTTGGTGCGGATGGACGCCGCGTCGCCGCTGTCGAGGACGCTTCTCAGTTCCGAAATCGCGCTTTCGATAGCAGATTTATCTTCCGCGCCCGCCTTGTCGCCGAGATCCTTGAGCGTTTTCTCGGTGGTGTGTATCAGGCCGTCCGCCTGGTTACGCGCCTCCACCGCATCGCGGCGCTTCTTGTCGTCGGCGGCGTTGGCTTCGGCTTCCTTGACCATGCGGTTGATATCGGCGTCACTGAGTCCGCCGGAAGCCTGGATGCGGATCTGCTGTTCCTTGTTGGTTGCCTTGTCCTTGGCGGTGACGCTGACGATACCGTTGGCGTCGATGTCGAAAGTCACCTCGATCTGCGGCATGCCGCGCGGAGACGGAGGAATGCCGACAAGGTCGAACTGGCCGAGCAGCTTGTTGTCCGCGGCCATTTCGCGTTCGCCCTGAAACACGCGGATCGTGACCGCGTTCTGATTGTCTTCGGCGGTTGAAAACACCTGACTTTTCTTGGTCGGGATCGTGGTGTTGCGATCGATGAGACGCGTAAACACGCCGCCCAGCGTTTCGATGCCAAGCGACAGCGGCGTCACGTCAAGCAGCAGCACATCCTTTACGTCCCCTTTGAGCACGCCACCCTGGATGGCAGCGCCGATGGCGACGACTTCGTCCGGATTAACGCCGCGATGCGGTTCGCGTTCGAAGAGCTGTTTAACGGTTTCGATGATTTTGGGCATGCGGGTCATGCCGCCGACGAGGATCACTTCGTTGATGTCCGAGGTTTTTACGCCCGCATCCTTAAGCGCCATCTTGCAGGGCTCGACCGTCTTCTGGACGAGATCGTCGACCAGCGCTTCGAGCTTGGCGCGAGTGAGCTTGATGCTCAGATGCTTCGGGCCGCTCTGGTCGGCGGTAATAAAGGGCAGGTTTACTTCCGTCTGCATCGAGGAGGAGAGCTCTATCTTTGCCTTTTCGGCGGCTTCCTTGAGGCGCTGCAGGGCAAGCTTGTCCTGACGCAGGTCGATGGCCTGCTCTTTCTTGAATTCGTCGGCTAGGAAATCCATGATGCGGGAGTCGAAATCCTCGCCGCCGAGGAATGTGTCGCCATTGGTCGATTTAACCTCGAACACGCCGTCGCCGATTTCAAGAACGGAAACGTCGAAAGTGCCGCCGCCAAGATCGTAGATCGCCACGGTACCGGATTTTTTCTTTTCCATGCCATAGGCAAGGGCGGCCGCGGTCGGTTCGTTGATGATGCGCAGAACTTCCAGGCCGGCGATTTTGCCGGCATCCTTGGTGGCCTGGCGCTGACTGTCGTTAAAATAGGCGGGAACCGTGATGACGGCCTGCGTCACCTTCTCGCCAAGATAGGCCTCGGCCGTTTCCTTCATTTTCATAAGAATGAAGGCAGATATTTCAGAGGGGCTATAGGCTTTACCGCCGGATTCGACCCAGGCATCGCCGTTGGAATTTTTCACAATCTTGTAGGGCATCAATTTGATGTCTTTTTGCACCATCGGATCGTCGAAGCGACGGCCGATAAGGCGCTTGACCGCGAAAATAGTGTTGCTCGGATTGGTGACGGCCTGACGCTTGGCGGACTGGCCGACCAGGCGTTCGCCGGAAGGCGTAAAGGCCACGATGCTCGGAGTCGTATTGCCGCCCTCGGAATTGGGAATAACTTTTGCTTGCGCGCCTTCCATGACGGCGACGCAGGAATTGGTGGTGCCGAGATCGATACCGATAACTTTAGCCATAGTCATTATCCTTTCCGATGCACCCAAGCCTTTGAACGGATTGGGCATAGACTCTCATATAGGGGGTTTTTGCCGTTGTGCAATAGCGGGGTCTATGCTTTTTGGCAAAATAACGTTAATACAATCAAACGGTTAATTCGAACCCGTCCTGATTCAAGCCGAAGTATCAACTTTCGGCATGGCCGGGCCTGCCCCCTTGGCGACCGCAACCAGAGCCTCGCGCAATAGCCGGTCGTGAATGATATAGCCCGGCTGCAGCACCTGCACCACCGTGCCCGGGGCTTTGTCCGGGTCGTCAATTTCCATCATGACGCGATGAAAATTGGGGTCAAAGGTCTGATCCAATGGTTCCAATTTCTTAATGCCGAAACGCTCCAGAGCCGCCTGCAATTGCCGCTCGGTGGCCTCGATGCCGGTAATGAGGTTTTTGAGCGCCTCGTTGCCCCGCGCTTCCTGGGGCACGGCATCCAGTGCCCGGCGGAAATTATCGGCAACTGTCAGCATTTCCCGGGCAAAATTGGCGACGGCGTATTTGCCGGTATCTTCCCGCTCTTTTTGCGCGCGGCGCCGGGTGTTTTCGGCCTCGGCCAGAGCGCGAAGCAGCTGGTCCTTCATACGGGCGAGCTCGGCCTGAGAATCGCTTTGTTCCGGCACCGGGGCGGTTTCGGGGGTTTCTTCGTCCTGCGGCATGCTTTGCGGCTCTGTCATCGCAATGAATTCCTGTCCAGCTATGTGGAATTATCTTTTATTAATTAGTATAGCATATCGCTTCTTCCAACCCCTAATCGCTCACGGCGCGCTTCTTGTCCAGCCCATCTGACACATACAAAACCATAGGCGTCCTTGTCGGGCGCGATCTAGTGGGCGACGCCCTCATAAAGCTGCCTTTCCTCAGAGCCCTGCGAAATGCATGGCCAGCAGCGGAAATCAGCTGGATCACCAGCCAGGGACCAACGGCTTTTGCAGGACAGTTAAGGGAACCGACCCAGGCGCTCATTAACAATATTTATGAAAAGCCCGAATGGCTCAGGACCCATGGCGCGCCGGATTCAGGATCGGGCCTGCACGAGCTTATGTCGCTCGCCCGGCAAGTCCTTAACCCCCGTGCCAGGCCCGAAATGCTTTCCGACGCACCGCATTTCGATCTTCTGATCGATACCCGCAACCGCTGGCGTGAGGCGATCCATGCGCGCAAGGTGCCGCACCGGCTCTTTCTGTCGCCAGCCATGCATTTCATTTTTTCGGATCGGCGACCGCCCTTTCTGGGATCGCGCCCGCAACACCTATGCGATCAGCTGCTGGAGCTGGTGCAGCTTGCGGCGGGCATTCTTCCCCCTTCGACCGGCGCCCTGCC
>JBFWTA010000191.1:0-5035 GCA_050248075.1 Bdellovibrionales bacterium
CATCACCAAAACCACGCGTTGATTTGCATAGGGCCCGGCAACAAGTCCGCGACCTTCATGCCCCTAATCCTTGCGCCGGCGAACGGTTACTGCCGGGCTCAAGAGCCATGGGAGGGATAATATATGTACACATCACACATGTCAACAGTTATTTCCCATTATTTTGAGATTTTTCAGCATGGGGAAGTTGTTGCCAGTTTGGGGTAATAACGGAAGCGCCGCCTCAGGCCCGCTCTTTTAATTATCCGCCGGCGTCCCCATATAGTTCCCATGCAAAACTTCATCCTTCGTCCTTCCGATGAGCGCGGCACCGGCGGCGCCGACTGGCTGGACAGTAAATTCAGTTTTTCCTTTGCGGATTATCACGACCCCGATCATATGGGTTTCCACGACCTGCGCGTGATCAACGAAGACGTGATCGCGCCGGGCGGCGGTTTTCCCATGCACGGTCACCGCGACATGGAAATCATCACCTATGTGATGAAGGGCGCGCTGGCGCATAAGGACAGCCTGGGCACCGGCGCCACGATCCGCCCCGGCGAAATCCAGCGCATGAGCGCGGGCAGCGGCATCCGCCACAGTGAATTCAACGCGTCGGACACCGAGCCCGTGCATCTGCTGCAGATCTGGATCATGCCGGAGAAGCGCGGCGGGCCGCCTTCCTATGCCCAGCAGAAAATCGACGCGGCGGCGGTGACCGGCCAGTTCGGCCTCATCGCCTCGCGCGACGGCCGCGACGGATCGATCAGCCTGCAGCAGGACGCGGATCTGTGGCTCGCGAAACTGGCGAAAGGACAGAACGCCGCTTTCACGCTCCGGCCCGGCCGCGGCGCGTGGCTGCAGGTGGCGCGCGGCACGGTAGCCGTCGACGGCCAGCCCCTTTCCGCCGGCGACGGCGCGCATTGGGATGATGCGGGGACGGTGAAAGTGGAGGCCGGGGATGACAGCGAAGTGCTGATCTTCGATTTGAACTGATCTTCCTTCTGTGCGGCCCTTTCCGCAAAGAGAGGGTTGGCACAGAGTTTTGCCGTCACGGCTGGCTTCCGGACTAATGTCTGGCCCCCTCCCCTGACCCCTCCCTCGAGGGGAGGGGAATTGTTTTTGTTCCGGCTGAATATGATTTCAGTAACGACCGGCGTCAGCGCTGAAGTTTGTCGTTATGCAAATTTTTCAAAAATTATTTACGACGTCGGGTAACGGCGGAAGCTTTTCGCCGCTTATCATTTTTCGAGCGTACAGAATAATCGTATCAACAACGCTGTCTAAATCATTTTTCACATCTTCGTTTGCAAAGCGCATTGTGGTGCAGCCGCATTGTTTTAACCGGGCATCGCGATAGGCATCCTTGTTTCCGGTCAAGTCATGCGATTGCCCATCCAGTTCTATGATCAGCTTTGCCCGCATGCAGGCGAAGTCGGCAACGAAAATATCGATCGGCTGCTGACGGCGAAACTTGACGCCATAAGCTTTTCCGGCATCTTTTAAGGCAAACCACAATCTGTCCTCATGAACAGACGCCTCACGCCGCAAGGTTCTGGCGCGAATAGTATCATTTCTGTTTATGGGATGATCCGAGTGACGCATTTATTATTATGGTTGCCTATAGGCAATCTTAGCTTTTCTTACGCTTCTTGCCCAGACGGTAATGTGAGACTGGATCGTTACGTCCGACTCCCGGGCTAACGTCTGGCCCCCGCCCCTAACCCCTCCCTCGAGGGGAGGGGAACTGCACCGTTCCGGCTGGACATGATTTCAGTAACGAATTGCTTCAAAGTTTATTAGTTGCAGCCCGAATAAATACTTGCATGCCCTGTCAAAGAAAGAATGCATCTTATGCCTGAAATCACATGAAGAATCGGCGTTTTTTGCAGGGATTTTAAGTGGTTGTTAAGCATGCCGGTGCTATCGGTTGAGGCTGAAATATAGTTCTTTGACCGAATTATTTTCAGAACGCCGTGATAGAATATTTCAAGGACGTTGAGTTGCTGGCTGGAGGATTTTGACCATGGCCGCCACGGAAATGACCGAAGAACAGAAAGTCTTTATCCTGCGCAACGCCCTTCTGGTGGCGGGCGAGGAAATGGGCAGGGACGGCGACCACTGGCCCGTCATCAAGTCTACCGTTCACAGCATCATGAAGGATTACGAGGACTGGAAGACCGAGCAAAACGTTTTTGCCGAAATCAAATCGCATTATCAGGGCATGATCGCCGACCTGCAAAAACTGGCGGATGAATGCTCGAAGGATTCCAAGCCGAAAGTTTTATCGACGATTGCAACATTGCTTGAATTATATAGTGCCTGTTTTACGCCGATAGACAACAGCGAAATCCATATAACCAAAGAAGATATGGCTCCGCATATCCTGCGCGCCGACGCTATTATCAAAACAATGGAGAGTGACAATGGCTAATCCCGAATTCTGGCCCAAGCTTCCAATGGATGCCGCGGCGCGGCGCGCCGGCACCAGGCAGATGCAAGAAACCATTCGAACACTTGGCGTTGAAACGTCACAAGCCTTGCACGGCCTTGTCGGTCAACTGAATAATCCGAACGACAAGGCGGCCGCCGCCGCCATACTTAAAGTGAACGACGGCGTATTTTCGGCAGGCACGACGCCTGTGGCCGCGCCTGCAGCAGGGCCGCAACCTGTCGCTGCACGTCCCGCCGGTCCTGCGGTTAGCGGATCCGGACCGCGCCCCGGCCTGACGCCGACGTAACTCAAATCTTGCACTTTAATCCCACTTCGGCTCGAATGCGGTTTTCCTGCATTCGGGCCTTTGTTTTTTCGTGGATACGCAACAACATCAACATCTCGTCACGCTGATTCTCCATCTTCTCGCGGGCGGTTTACTGGGGCTGGTCACGGCGGCGCTGGCCGGGCATTTCGGGTGGCGGGCGGCCGACCGCATGCCGGGCGAAAGCCGGAGGCCCCATTGCGTGTATTGCCTGCGCCCCTTCGAATGGCACGAGATATTTCCGTTTTTCGGCTGGGCGCTGCGGCGGCGCACCCTGTCCCTGCCCTGCCCCTGCGGCGTGCGAACCGGCATGTGGCCGCAACCGGCCATCGAAATGACGGGGCTGGTTCTGGGTATGGCCGCGATGTTCCTGTCGGGCTGGGGCTGGGCAACGTTGCCTTTGATCGTCGGTCTCGGCCTGCTGCCGGCCATCGCGCTTATCGACATGCATTTCGGCATCATACCGGACGGGCTTAACCTTATGGTTGCGGTCACGGGGCTGGGCTGGGCGTGGCTGGGCATCGGCGATATCTATGCCGGCCTTATTGCGGCGGTGGGTTTGCTGGCGCTCGGGCTGTTTCTGGCGCTGGTTTACAGCCGGTTGCGGGGCCGCGAGATGCTGGGGCTGGGCGATGTCAAATTTTTCGCAGCGGCGGGCCTATGGCTGCCCTTTGAAATTGCCCCCTGGTTTCTGGCCATCGCCGGCGGGCTGGGCATCGCGTTCGGCTTTCTGTGGCGCCATGCGGGCGGCGGCAAGGAACTGCCTTTCGCTCCGGCGCTTTGCGCCGCGCTCGCCGCTTGCGTATTTTATCAGCTCGTGCTTATGCCATAGCCGTTATGAGCTTTGCCCGTTCCCTGTTTACCGTCAGCGGCCTCACCGTCATCAGCCGGGTGAGCGGTTTCGTGCGCGATACGCTGACTGCCATGCTGCTGGGGGCTGGGCCCATCGCCGACGCCGCCTTCGTGGCGCAGCGCCTGCCGAACTTGTTCCGCAGCCTGTTCGCGGAAGGCGCTTTTTCTTCCGCCTTCGTGCCGCTTTATACGACCGAGCACCAGAAAAACGGGTTCAAGGCCGCCCAGCATTTCGCGGGGCAGGCGCTGGCGCTGCTGCTGGCGATCCTTATTCCCTTCTCGATTTTCATCATGCTGTTCATGCCTTTCGTGATCCGGCTGCTGGCTCCGGGGTTTCATGACGAGCCGGAAAAATATAACCTGACCGTTCAGCTCAGCCTCATCGCCTTTCCCTATCTCACGCTGATCTCCATCACGGCCTTGCAGGGCGGCGTGCTGAACGCGCAGGGCCGCTTTGCCGCCGCCGCCGCCGCGCCCATATCGCTTAATCTCGTGATCGTGGCGGCGCTGATCCTCGCGCATTTCTATGGCTGGCATGCGGGGTATACGATTTCATGGGCGTTCCTGCTGTCGGGCGTGGTGCAGGCGTCTTGGCTGGCGATCAGTTGCTATCGCGCGGGCACATCCCTGCCGCTGACATGGCCGCGCCTGACGGGCGCGACGCTGCTGCTGTTCAAGCGCATCGGTCCCGGGGCGCTGGGCGCGGGCGCGGCGCAGATCAACATGCTGCTGTCGACAATATTGGCTTCGACGCTGACGACCGGCGCGGTGTCGTGGCTGTCCTATGCCGACCGGCTGCAGCAACTGCCGCTCGGCATTATCGGCATCGCGGTTTCGACGACGCTGCTTCCCCTGCTGTCGCGCCATGTCGAGGCGGGGGCCGAGGATAACGTGCGCCATTACACCAGCCGGGCGCTGGAATTCTGCATCATGCTCGGCCTGCCCGCGGCGATGGGCCTTGTGATGCTGGCGCACCCCATCGTGCAGACATTGTTCGAGCACGGCGCGTTCGAGGCGGAAGACACGCTGCAGACCGCCGAAGCCCTGGCGGCCTATGCTTTCGGCGTGCCGGCGTTTTTGCTGGTCAAGGTTTTCAGCGCCGGATTTTTTGCGCGTCACGATACGGCGACGCCGGTCAAGCTGGCGATCGCGGCGATGGTGACCAATGTGGCGGGGGCCTTTCTGCTGCTGGGGCCCCTGCAGCATGTCGGCATTGCCCTCGCCAACAGCGTGGCGATATGGGTCAACGCCCTGCTGCTTCTGTTCGCGCTGCGCCGCCGCAAGGTCAGGATCACCGACGGCAAGATGAAAAAGCGCATGCCGCGCATTCTGGTCTGCGTGCTGGGCATGAGCCTGGTGACGCTGGCGCTTGCCTATTACACGAAGGGCTGGTTCGCCGACCGCGACCTGTTGAAAGAAATCACCGGGCTCGGCATCGTCATCGG
>JBFWTA010000192.1:0-5004 GCA_050248075.1 Bdellovibrionales bacterium
CTGTGTCAAGTTCGACGGGACAACAGACTGCGGCTACTCCTGCAACTACTAAAAAACCCTTTCCCGCACGTGGGCTGCATCTCAACTAGTACCGCTTTACTGCTGGTCACTGAATACGTGGCTGGATCACGCAATCAGTCAGAATGCGCCATGTCCAGCAACCTCCATCAGTTGTCACGTTTTCTTCTTGTTGGCGTGACGACAGTTTTTATCGACTTAATTTCATACCACGCGCTCATGCTCGCCGGGCTGGAGCTCGACATTGCCAAGGCTTGCAGCTTCACCATCGGCGCGCTGTTCGCCTATGTCGCCAATAAATCCTGGACCTTCGGCCAGCGCGACCATGGTCTTTCTCCGATGTGGTTTGTTCTTCTCTATGCCGGAACGATGCTGGTCAATACGGCGGCGAATGGCATGATCGTGCGTGCGCTGCTGCCGTCGCAAGCCGCTGTTACGGTTGCTTTCGTTATCGCAACGGGCCTTTCCGCTGCACTCAACTTCATCGGCATGAAGTGGATTGTTTTCCGCGGGGGCGCGGCGTAAAAACGGGCCATGCCCGCCTTGTCGCTCGTTATTCCCTGTTACGACGAAGCCCGAAATCTCCCCGACCTCATCGCCCGCTGCATGGCGGTGGCGGCGCAGAGCGATATGGAAATTATTCTGGTCGATAACGGCTCGCGCGACGAAACGCCGGGCATTCTGGCGTCTCTTGAGCATGATCGTGTGCGCAGCGTGCGGGTCGAGGTCAACCGGGGTTATGGCTTCGGCATTCTCGCCGGGTTGAATGCCGCGCGCGGCGATATTCTCGGCTGGACCCATGCCGATCTGCAGACCGATCCTGCCGATGCCCTGCGCGGGCTGGCCATTTTCCAGAAATATCCCGGCCAAAAAATTTTCGTCAAGGGCAGCCGCCATGGCCGGAAATTTTCCGACGTTGTGTTCACCTTCGGCATGTCCGTGTTCGAAACCCTGCTGTTCGCCGCGCCGTTCCGCGACGTGAACGCGCAGCCGACATTGTTTCCGCGCGCGCTTTTTGAATCGTGGAAAAACCCGCCGCATGATTTCGCGCTGGACCTGTTCGCCTACTGGTCGGCGCGGCGGGCTGGCTATGCGGTGAAACGGTTTCCGGTTCATTTCGGCCCGCGCGGCCACGGCACGCAATCGCGTTGGAACGTCAATTGGCAAAGCAAGCTGCACATGATCCGCCGCGTCGCCGGCTATAGCTGGCAATTGCGCCGGAACTTCGTAGAGTGATTTCATGACGCCGATTCTCGCCGATCTGCGACGCGATCCGTGGGTCTGGGCCGGGCTGGTTCTCAAGCTCGCGCTGATCGCCTTCGTCGTTCCATTGACGCAAACGAACTGGTTTTATCCGTTCATCGCCAATACGCTCGCGCATCCGGACATCAATGTCTGGCAGAGCTATCTGGATTACGCGCCGTCCGAAGCGCCGCCGTTTCCATTTCCCTATGGGCCGGCGATGGCGCTGGTGTTCCTGCCGCTTTCGGCGGCGGGGCAGGGTATCGACGGAATTTTTCAGACGCATTATTTCATGGGGCTGGGATTCGACCTGACCCTGCTGCTGGCCGATCTCGCCGCCTTTCTGCTGCTGCTGAAATTATGGCCGAATTTGCGGCGGGAGCTGGTATGGTTTTTCTGGCTGTCGCCGCTGGCTATTTACGTCACCTACTGGCACGGCCAGCTGGATATCGTGCCGGTCGCCCTTCTGCTCGGCGTTTTTTTCTATCTCAAAAATGCCCGTGCGCTGCGCGCGGGGATAACGCTGGCGCTGGCGATTGCGGCGAAGCTGAGCATGGTGGCCGCCCTGCCGCTTACGCTTATTTACTTATGGCGCAACCGGCGGCTGCACTATCTTCGCCACGCCTATGTTTCGGCGTTTGCCGTGGCGGCACTGGTTTTCATCGTGCCGTTCCTGTTCATGCCGGGGTTTCAGGATATGGTTCTGGCCAATCCGGAAATGAGCAGGTTGTACGAGCTGGCGCTGCCCGTCGGTAATCGCGCGGCGATATATCTGGCACCCTTGCTGTACATGCTGGCGCTCTATGCGCTGTGGCGCATGCCGCGCATCAGTTTCGATCTGCTGTTCGCGGCGGCAGGGCTGGTGTTTTTCGTGCTGATCGTCAGCACCGCGGCGCCGGCGGGCTGGTATCTATGGCTGCTGCCATTCCTGGCCTGGCGGCAGGCGCGCGCGCGGATCGAAAGCCGCATGCTGATTTATTTATTCAGCCTTACCGTCATTGGCGGGCACATGGCGCTTTCCACCGGCGTGTTGACTCCGTGGGGGGTGATCGACGGCCCGTCGCTGCTGCAAAATGCTAATATCCGAATATCGCTTCATCAGCATGCGTTGTGGCAGACGGCGATTACGATTCTGGGTTGCATCCTCATGTGGGGCATGCAGCGCGATACGATCCGGCAGAACGATTACTTCCGCCTGTCGCGCCACCCGCTGGCGATTGCGATCGCCGGGGATTCCGGTTCCGGCAAGGACGATTTCGCGCATCGCCTGATCGACCTGTTCGGCGCGCATTCCGTGAGCCACTTGTCCGGCGACAATTATCATTTATGGGACCGCGACGGGCCGATGTGGAAGAACCTGACGCATTTGAATCCGCGCGCCAACGACCTGCAGTATTTTACCGAAGATGTCCGGGCGCTGGTCGAGCGCCGTTCGATCCTGGTGCGCCATTACGATCATGCCTTGGGCCGTTATGTCGCGCCGGTGAGAATGGCCAGCAACGATATCGTGATCGCCAGCGGGCTTCACGCGCTTTACGACGACCGGCTGCGACCGCGCCTCGCGGTGCGGATTTATCTCGATACCGACGATGCGCTGCGCCGTTTCTGGAAAACGCGCCGCGATGTGAACGAGCGCGGGTATGAAGCCAAAAAGGTCGAGGAGACGCTGAAGCGCCGCAAGGAAGATTCCAAAACCTATATCCAGCCGCAGAAGGATCACGCCGACCTTATCTTTTCACTGCAGCCCGTGCATCCCGACCGGCTGAATGGCGATGCCGATCCGCATTGCAAGCTGCATGTCGTCACGCGGCAAGGCTTGTATCACGAACGGCTCGCGCTGCTTCTTGTGGGGCTTTGCGGGCTGCATGTGCAGATGAGCCCGTCGCCCGATCTGCGCGAGGTGGAATGGGACATCAAGGGGGATGTGAGCGCCGAGGATATCGCCTTTGCCGCGCAAAAGCTGTTGCCGCATTTCGCCGAAATGCTGGACAACCGTCCGCGCTGGAGCGGCGGCATGCAAGGCGTCATGCAGCTTTTCGCCCTTGCCCATATCGACAGCAATCTGCGGAACCAGATGTCATGAGCGTGATCTGCCATAACCGGGAAACTTTTGCGCGCAAGCCGCGCGCGGTGCTGTTCGATCTCGATAACACGTTGTATGCCTATGCGCCTGCACATAAGGCGGCGATGACTGCCGTCGTGAATAAAGCCGAAACGTCGCTCGGGATAGAGGCAAGCTCGTTCCTTGCCGCGTTCGAAAAAAGCCGCAAGGCGATCAAGTCGCGTCTCGGCGGCACCGCCGCCTGCCACAGCCGGCTGCTGTACATGCAGCAGGCGCTGGAACTTCTGGGGTTCAAGACCCAGCTTTATATGGCGCTGGATCTTGAACAGACATATTGGCGTACCTTCATGTCCACCGCCACGCTGTTTCCGGGCGTGAAGGAATTTATCCAGGCGCTGCGCCGCGCGGGCATTACCACCTGCATCGTTACCGATTTGCTGGCGCAAATTCAATTCCGCAAGCTTATCTATTTCGGCCTCAACGATTGTTTCGATTTTGTTGTGACGAGCGAAGAATCAGGCGCCGACAAGCCCGCCCCGGCATCCTTCGAACTGGCGCTGGCCAAAACCGGCGCGCAGCCCGGCGAAGCCCTAATGATCGGCGAGGAAGCCGCCAGCGATATTGCCGGCGCGAAAAAAGCCGGCATCGCCACCGCCCAGAAACGCCATAGCGGCGTCGAAGTGTTTACCGACAGGCGCAAGCCCGATCTGGTTTTCGATGCATTTCCGGAACTTGAAAAGTATTTCGGCGGCCTGGGCTGGCTGGATGTCGCGCCCGTCAAAAAAACATCGGGAAGAAAATCATGACGCGCATTATCCATCACCGCCGCAATCGCATCGAGCCGCTAAGAAATCTGCCAAAAGGAAGCTGGATCGAAATCGACATCGATCTTTGCGAAGGCATGCCGTTTGTCTCGCACGATCCGGTTGTTCATGCCGACAAGCCCATGCGGCTGGAGGAGTTTTTGCCGCAGGCGCTGGTGCTGGGCATCGGCGGGTTTATCTTCGACTGCAAACGGGAAGGCGCGGCGGCGACGGTTCAGCCGCTGATCGACAGGCACAATATTACGGATTATTTTTATCTGAATGAAATGGAAATTCAGGCCGATATGTCTTTGGCCAAAGACAGCCGGCATCGCAGCGCCTTGCGCATCTGGCAATACCGGAGTGCGGCGGATGTGATCCGCTATGCCGCCGCCGCCACGCCCGGCTGGGCCTGGATCGACAGCTGGCAGCGCGGTCTGGAGCAGGATATCGGCAAGGCCTTTATACCGCTGTCGGGGGAGGAAGCTCGACGGCTGAAGCAGGACGGGGTAAAGTTATGTCTATGCTCCCCCGAGCTCTATGCTCATACCTATGACCGTATTTATGCACCGGAGGAGCTGGAGGCCCTGCAAGGCGGCGTCATCGCCTGGCGCGATAAAGTCCGCCAGTCCGGCATTCAGGCCGATGCGGTATGCACGAAGTTTGCGGAGGTGTGGGGGTAAAGAGCGCTCGCTCTACAACGCGTTTTTGTATGGCTTGATTTTACTTAATACGGAAATGCTCTAGGCTCACACTCAACTCGATTCGCCGGCAGGAATCTTATGACCGACATTTTGATGCTCGCGCTCGGATGTGGCTGTTTCGCGGTTTTTATCGGCTATGCCCTTCTTTGCGACCTGTTATGAGCTGCCATGACGA
>JBFWTA010000193.1:0-5002 GCA_050248075.1 Bdellovibrionales bacterium
CGACGCTCTTCCGATCTTGCGCGAAAATCTGAGCGAAGCGCAGATCGACAAGACGCTTGCCGATAGTTTCCCGGCCAGCGACCCGCCTGCGACCTATTAAGGATAAACATTGAAGGCGGCGGTTTGTTTATTTTTCCGGTTTCTTCTAGGATCATCCCGTCTCCATCGTCGGGAAGATTCTCGTGACGCAAACTTCGCCGCCTGTAGAACCACCCAAACAACAGAAACGCCGGTCGGTCGGGAAGCTGTTACTTCTTCTTTTCCGCATCGGGCTGATTCCGCCCGTGCTGGCGGCGGTGTTCGTGGTAATCCCCGGACCGTTGCAGGATACCAAAACGGTGGTCGTTCAGCATGGCTCCAGCGTCTACGATATCGCCGCTTTGCTGGACAGCAAGGGGGTTACGTATAATCCGGTGATTTTCCGGCTGGCGTCGAAAATTTTCGCCAAAGATTCCCTGAAGGCCGGGGAATATCAGTTCGCTCCGCGCGCAAGCATTCTCGGCGTCGTGCGCCAGCTGCAGGAAGGCCGGTCGGTCGTGCGGCTTGTCACCGTGCCGGAAGGTCTGACTTCTGCCGAGATCGTCGGATTGCTGAACGATATTCCCCTGAGCGGCGTGGTCGACGCCTCTGTGGCCGAGGGCAGCCTGCTGCCGGAATCCTATCGCTATATTTACGGCGACAGCCGCAACGGCATGATCGCGCGCATGCAAAAAGCGATGCGCGATACGCTGGAAAATTTATGGGCCAAACGCGACCCGAACGTGCCGATCAAAACGCCGGCGGAGGCTTTGATCATGGCGTCGATCATCGAAAAAGAAACGTCGAAACCGGAAGAGCGCGCGCGGGTTGCGGGCGTGTTTTATAATCGCCTTAAAAACAGCATGCGCCTGCAATCGGACCCGACGGTGATTTATGGCCTGACCCAAGGCAAGGGGCCGCTTGAGCGCGGGCTGGCCCGCAACGACCTGACGACGGTTACCCCTTATAACACCTATACGAACGATGGATTGCCGCCGGGGCCGATCTGCAATCCCGGCCGCGCCTCGATCGAGGCGGCGCTGCATCCGGAAACGCACGACTTTCTGTATTTCGTCGCCGACGGCACCGGCGGGCATGTGTTCGCGAAAGAATTGTCGGAACATAATTTGAACGTCGTCAAATGGACGAAATTCAGAGCCCAGGAAAATGCCGGGCAGGGCGTGCAGCCGGTGGTGCGCTAAGCCGGTGTCTGGTTGATCCAGCCGCGTTCACCCTGCTGCCAGTAACTCAAATCATGTCCCGCTGATTTATAGAATGCCCAGCGCTTGCGGGCGGCGGCGACGGCTTCCTCGTTATTGCCGTCAAATATTTCGCAGACACGGGTGTAATCGCTCGCGCGCTCGGTTTGCGCGCCGTCGGTAAGAAATAATATCTCGGCCTCGTTCGGGCGTTCGTCGTTCGGGGTGAGCCAGACGGGCTGCATTTCCGCATTACCATCTTTTTCGTTGCCGTGGGGGATGAATTTGTTGGGGTTATAGGTCCAGAGATGCTGGGTGAGCGCCTCGACACGCTCCGGCGACCCGGCCATGACCACGGCCCGCATGCCGCGTTCAAGGGTCTTTTCCAGCAGCTCCGGCAGCACCTGTTCCAGCGGCTTACGAGTGAGATGATAAAAGCGGATTTCCGACATCTAATTTCAAGGTCCGGGCTGGCTTCGTAATATTGATACAAAACGCGATTTCTTTTTACTTTCAGCGGGTTGATGATACGCTTTTTCTATTGATTGAAACGTTAGAGCAGGAGGGTACTACCATGTTTCCTTTTGCAGCAGCAATATCAAGCGAAGCGGCCGGGGCGGCTGCGGGGCCTTTAGCCGGAGCCGCCGGTGGACAGCCGGATGCGGCCAAAGGCGTAGCGGAAATGATTACGAAGTGGTGGAGAGGGGCATCTCCGCCGGATACCAGCAATATCTTTCCTATATATAAACTTCCTTTTGCGGACGGGTCCTTGCCCGCGGCTCCCGCGCCTTCTCTAACCTTGCCGGACATATCGGGAGCCTTAAACGGCCCGGTGCCTGCGCTCGACGGTCTGAACAATATGGCCGTTACCTTGCCGGATACCGGAACGGTTTCCGGTCTTGCGTCGAATGCGTCCGGTTTTGTCGCGAATGCGTGGGATGGTGCGGCGAACCTTGCTTCCAGTGTCTTGCAGGGCATCGCGTCGGCGGATGTGACGACAGCGGCGGCCGTGGCCGGAGCGGCCGCGGCGATTGGCGGCGCCTATTTTCTGGCAAAAAAGGCCTTTGGCGGGCGCGGCGGGGGATCGCCGGAAGGTCCGGAAAACCGGCAACCGTCGAAATGGCCGGGCCGTGCGGCGAAGGCTTCGGTGCTCGGCACCGCCGGGTCCGCCGCGTGGAAAGTCGTCGAGGTGGTGGCGACGGTTGCCAAATACGCCGCCAAGGCCCTGTGGGCGATCACGGGTGGCGCCGTCATGGGCGGGTATCGGCTGGCCAAGAGGATGGTTGCGGGTAGCGACGAGAAAAAACCCCTGGCAAATGCCGAAACCGTCCCGGGCAGAACGGCAAAAGCGCAACCTGAGACGCCGAGAGCGGCGGTGCGGGCGGCTCAAGATCTCGCGCCGGCCTACGCCTGAAGGGGTTTCATTTATATCAAGCTTCAGGTAGCGGGACGCGGACAGCTTTGCGGCGTGAAGATCATCGGCGGGGCCTGTACGCCGTCCACCGAATGGAAATTCAGGCTGATCGATAATCCGTAGGCGAACATCTTGCGGTAATCCTCGCGCGCGCAGACGGTTTCGCGCAGGTTCTTCATGATCTCGCGCATGATTGCGTCGAACTGCACGCGGTCGGCTTTCAGCGACAGCGTGTAAATAACCGTGCCGCGATCGGCGGCGATATCTTCCAGTTGCGTGATATCGTCGATCGGCTGCGGCAGTTTCATGCGCAGCTTCATGGTTTTCGCCAGAATTTTTGCAACAAGATCGACGCCGGCGATTTTCACCGCTTCCTGCGGCGAGCGCGCTTCGGGGTGCAGCCATGATGCAATCAACACATCGATAGCAAGAAAGACGGCGAGAGCGGCGGGGATGAGGAGAAGTTTGCGCATGATCGGGGGCGTCGCGCCATTATATCGGATTTTAATTATGTTCGCGCTTCTTGTGCACCGATAAGGTCGATTTCGAAGTGAATTTTTCTGGCGGTAAGAACCGGGCGGCGGGCACGGCCCGTGCCTTTGTCGAACCGGACAATTCCAGCCGCTTCCAGCTTTTTCAAAGTGCGCAACACATTCTGTTCGGCACGGCCGGTCATGTGGGCGAGAGCCGTCACGGAATCGGGTTTCTTTTTGGCAATGGCGCGCATGAGGATGCGGTTTTTTGCCGACAAAAGTTTTGCGCCGGCTTCGAACGAATGGAAGCGGATGTTGCGTCCGCCGGGGCGGGCTCCTGAAGCCGGTTCGCACCAGATCTTAGGGGCCTGGGGATCGGCCCCGCGCTGGCCGCGGGCAACGGCAAGAGTAAAAGCCTTGAATTCTTTAAAAGTTCCGGTTTTTTTCGGCATTGTTAAGTTCCTTCCTGACCAAGAATGCGTTCGACTTCGCGGTAAAAATCTTCCAGAAGTTCGGCAGGTCCTCGATAACGATATCCCAAAATTTTATGGGCACCGTATATGTGCCGGTGGTCGAACTCCTTTTGGCCGGCGATTTTATGGGCATTGTCCATCCCATATACCCTTTTTCCATCCGGCGCATGAAGGGTGAGGCTGTATTTGACGCCATGGGGCCTGGCCTTGGAAGGCTTGGCGCGCCGCGCCGCAAGCCGGATGCGGTAGCCGCTGGAAAACCGGAATTCGTAGCCGTTCAGGCTGAGAAGAAATTCCAGTTCATGCCCGGCCGCATCCATAAAACATCCTATCAGGATGTGATTAATAAATCAATACCGGGACAAGTCCTTGATCTGTCCGTGAAGATTACTTCCCCTCGGCATTCTCCGCCACGAACCTGTCCAGCAGCCTGACGCCGAATGCCGTGGCGCCTTTGGGGCAGAGGGGCTTGTCCTTGTTCTGCCAGGCCATGCCGGCGATGTCGAGATGAGCCCAGGGGGTGCCTTTTTTGATGAAGCGCTGGATGAACTGCGCGCCGGCGATGCTGCCCGCCTCGCGGCCGGAGCCCATGTTTTTCATGTCGGCGATGGGGCTGTCGATATCCTTGTCGTAGTTTTTGCCGAGCGGGAAGCGCCACAATTGTTCTTCAGTCAGCTTGCCGGCCTCGGTCAACTGATCCGACAGGGCATCGTCGTTGCTAAACAATCCGGCATATTCGTGGCCGAGCGCGACGATAATCGCGCCCGTGAGCGTGGCAAGATCGATAATGCAGCGCGGATTGAATTTTTCCTGCGCGTACCAGATGGCATCGGCAAGAACCAGGCGGCCTTCGGCATCGGTGTTGAGAACCTCGACGGTCTGGCCCGACATGGTGGTGACGATATCGCCGGGCCGCTGTGCGGTGCCGGAGGGCATGTTTTCGGTCAGGCCGACGACGCCGACCACATTCGCCTTAGCCTTGCGGCCTGCCAGCGCCATCATCGCGCCGATCACGGCGCCCGCGCCGGCCATGTCCCATTTCATGTCTTCCATGCCGGGCGGCGGTTTCAGGGAAATGCCGCCGGTGTCGAAGGTAACGCCCTTGCCGACGAACATCACCGGACGCTTGTCGCGGACGGAAGGGTTGCCGGTCCAGGTCATGGAAACGATCCGCGCCGGATTAACGCTGCCCTGCGCGACGCCGAGAATGGCGCCCATGCCGAGGCGCTTCATTTGCTTTTCATCGAGAATGTCGACCTTGACGCCGAGTTTTTTGAGCGCGTTGCATTGTTCGGCCAGCGTTTTCGGATAGATGACGTTTGGCGGCTCGGAAACCAGATCGCGCGCGAAGAAAACGCCGTTGGCGATTTTTTCCAGACGTGCATAGGCGGTACGCGCAGGGGCCGGGGCAGGGCCGGTGACGGT
>JBFWTA010000194.1:0-5000 GCA_050248075.1 Bdellovibrionales bacterium
TCGCAACCGGCGGCAGCGCGGACCGGACCATAAAAAGCTGAAGCGAATATCGATGAATAGGCCATGATCGGCAAATCCACATGGCCGGCATCATCCAGGGCCTCGCGGATCGCCTTGACCTGACCGTCCATCATCGATGAAGGCGCCACCATATCGACGCCGGCCTGTGCTGCCGCCACGGCCTGGCGTCCCAGATTGCCAATGGTCGTATCGTTATGCACGTGCCCGTCCTCGATCACGCCGCAATGGCCGTGGTCGGTATATTCGCAGAAGCATACATCCGCGATTACCGCCATGTCGGGCGCGGCATCCTTGGCACGTTTGACCATGCGCGACAGCAGCCCGTCGCCTTTCCAGGAATCCGTTCCGGTGGCATCCTTGTTATGTGACACGCCAAACAGCATCACCGCCCGCAGCCCTTCGGACTGAAGGGCCTTGATTTCGGCGCCTAGGTGTTGTTCGGGTATGCGATTGATGCCCGGCATGGATGAGATGGGCAGGGGCTTGTCGATACCTTCCTCGACAAACAGCGGATAGATCAAGTCGTCAACGGAGATGGTGGTTTCCCGGACAAGGCGGCGCAGCGTTTCGGTCTTGCGCAAGCGGCGCATGCGAACGGTCGGAAAACGGCTCTTCACGGTCAGGTCCTTTCTGATCCGGCCCTTCTGCCGGGCGGGAGGGCGGCTTGCTGCCGCGCATGTGTGTTTTCGCGCTAACGCCGGCTGCAGGCAAGAAAAAACGCCGCATCCCGAAGGATGCGGCGTTTCCGTCTACTTGTGTAGATCGTTATTGTCTGCTGAACACGATTTCGGCACGGCGGTTCTGGGCTTCACGGATCTGATCCGCGGTCGGAACCAGAAGGCCGTTCTTGCCTACGCCGGTCGCCGCGATGGTATTCGCGTCGACGCCGAGATTCGTGAGAGCCTTTCGAACCGCTTCGGCGCGGCGTTCGGAAAGCTTCTGGTTATAGGGGATCGTGCCGACGGTGTCGGTATGGCCGGTGACAACGATACGGACCACGCCGCCCTTCTTATAGTCTTCGGCGGCCGAGGCGAGGATACGCTGGGCTTCCGGAGTGAGGTCCGACTTGTCGAAGTCGAAGAACACCATATAGCTCTGTGGAACCGGCGCGACGGCGGGAGCCGGAGCGGGCGGTGCCTTCGGTGCTGGGGCCGGAGCCGGTGCGGCGACTTCGGCGCGCGGCGCGGGCTTTTCCGGCGCGTGCATCGTGTAACGGACACCGATCACAAGATTGTGCGAGGCGTTGTCGAAATCGACCGTGCCGCCGGCCGTGGTCTTGAGCTTTGGGTCGGTGGTGCGGGTGTAACGGTAATCGGCGGTGGCCGACCAGTGGTCCGCGACCTCATAAGCGACGCCAGCGATGCCCTGATAGGCAAATTCCAGCGAAGAGTCGTTGATCGCGCCGCCGTTGGTCAGTGTGCCGATGTGGTCGACGTCGATGGCGGCAAGACCGATACCGGCGCCGACATAAGGCGTCCAGCGGGTGCCGGTGCGGAAGTCGTAATAGAGGTTGCCCATGAAGTCGACATTGTTCACGCGACCGTTGCTGCCGCTCAGGCCGTTCACTTCATCGGCATTGGTGCGGAACTGACCGATTTCGCCTTCGGCGCGCAGACCGTTGGCCCAGCCGTAACCGACGCTGCCGACAACGCCCCAGCCTGTATCGAATTCGATCTTGTTGTTCGTGCCATTGACATTTGTTTCGGAATCCGTTGGCCATGTGGCGGCGGCACCGGCACCGACATACCAGCCCGGAACCGGGTCGGCCTTGGCGGGAGCGGCAAAAGCCATGAGGGCGATCGCGGCGGCTCCATAAGTCAAAAAGTTCTTCATGTTTTCCTCACTCCGGGCTCAGGTTATCGGTTGATAAATGGGGTAATATAATGGGCTTCTTCTACAGTAAGATCGCCATGAATTCCAGAGGGTTAACCAATATTGTTCAACATGTTGATTGAATTGTGATTTTCGCGCCACAGGCGGCTAATTCCGTATCCGGAATTACTTGCGGACTATCTGTCTGGTTTTTCTGCTATATTGCTTCTGCCAGACGGTCGGATGGCCGCCCGTCACTTTGATGCCGTTTTATGGGCGGTATGAAGGTGACGGGAGGAAAGTCCGGGCTCCAGGGGAAAATGGCGCCGGATAACGTCCGGCGAGGGCGACCTTAGGGACAGTGCCACAGAAAACAAACCGCCTTGCCCGTTAACGGCAAGGTAAGGGTGAAAAGGTGCGGTAAGAGCGCACCGCGCTTCCGGCAACGGCAAGCGGCACGGCAAACCCCGCCAGGAGCAAGACCGAATAGGAACCGCACCGCCTGTGCAAACAGGCAAGGCATTCTCCGCCCGCGGTTCGGGTTGGTTGCACGAGGTGCCCGGCAACGGGCATCCCAGATGAATGGTCATCGCGCCGCAAGGCGTACAGAACCCGGCTTACAGGCCGTCTGGCATTTTTTTGATTGTTCACCCGTGTCATTCTCCGCATTCATGCGGAGATTAGAGAAAATAATTAAATTAAACAGGCATTCACAGGACTACTTCGCCTCGCTCTTTTTCCTGTCCTGCTGGCTTTCACGGAAACGCCGGGCCCAGTCGTCGATATTCGATTGGCGGCCGCGGGCGATGGCGAGGGTATGGGCGGGGACTTCCATGGTGATGACGCTGCCTGCGCCGACATAGGCGCCGTCGCCGATCTTCACCGGCGCCACCAGCGCGGAGTTGGAGCCGATAAAGGCTTCGTTGCCGATCTCGGTGTGCTGCTTGCGGAAGCCGTCGTAATTGCAGGTAATGGTGCCCGCGCCGATATTGGCCTTTTCGCCGACATTCGCATCGCCGATATAGGACAGATGGTTGATCTTGGCGCCCTTGCCGACTTCCGTCTTCTTGATCTCGACGAAATTGCCGATATGCGCATGGGCGCCGATAACGGAACCCGGGCGGATACGGGCAAAGGGGCCGATGATGGCGCCTTCGTCAATGCGTGTCTGCTCGATATGGCAGAAGGCGCGGATATCGGCCTTGTCGGCAATCTCGACGCCGGTGCCGATAAACACATTGGGACCTATGGTCACGTCGCGGCCGATTTTCGTATCGGCGGAAAGAAACACTGTATCCGGATCGGTCAGCGTGGCGCCATCGGCCATGACACGTTTGCGTAACCGCCGCTGCATAAGCTTTTCGGCTTCGGCCAGCTCGCCGCGCGAATTGACGGTGTAGACTTCGTCGAACGGCATGACGGCGACCGCGCAGATGTCGCCGGCCTTGCGCGCCAGGGCAATGCAATCGGTCAGATAGAATTCTTTCTTCGAATTGTTGTTTTTGAGCTGATCGAGCAGAGCGATAATTTTATCGCCCGCGAACAGCATGATGCCGCCGTTGCATAACTTAATAGCACGCTGTTCCGGCGTCGCTTCGGATGTTTCGACGATGGCCGTCAGCGCGCCCTTGTCATCCAGCACCAGCCGCCCGAAGGCCGCCGTATCGTCCGGCAGAAAACCGGCGACGACGATGGCGGCTTTGGTTTCCTGCCGCTTTGCTCGAAGCGTACGGATGGAATCCGCGGTGACCAGCGGCCCGTCCCCGAACAGAACGGCGACATCGCCGGTGAAGCCTTTCAATTCGTCTTTGGCGGCCTTCACCGCATCGCCCGTGCCCAGCGGTTCCGGCTGAACGACGCAGCGATGGGGCGCGACAGCCTTTTCGATGGTTTCCCGGTTGGCGGGCCCGGCCACAATAATCAGCTTTTCCGGCTGCAGTTCCTCGCAGGCCGCGATCACATGCCCGATCATCGGCCGCCCGGCAACCGGATGCAGCACTTTCGGCAGGTCCGATTTCATGCGGGTTCCCTGTCCGGCGGCAAGGATAATGCAGGCAAGCGGAGCGGCGGATGATTTTTTGTCAGTCATGGATGTGTTTTGCCATAAAACAGGGAGGGCTGCCAGTGAGGAGTGTGCGGCGGTTTAGCGTGGTGCAATAGCCGGTGCCGAAGGAAGCATAAAGCTATCCCCAATAGGCGGCCGTAGCATAGCTGCCCCAACTATCGCTGTTGCATCATTTACCGTGTCCATCATTTGTCCCAATGCCCGAGCCCATTGTTCGCGGCTTATAGTATGATCATGGTCCACTCCCGGAAAGCCGCGTGGTACGCCATAGGACATCTGTATGCAAGTGCTTATGTATTTTTGCGCGATTGCCGTGACGGTCACCGCATCTTGAGGCGCAAGAGGTCCATCCTTGCCCATGATGGATGGTAAATCTGATTTTGTAATTATGCCTGCATGAGCGGTTTCTCCTTGCGGGTTCCTGTGAACAAAAGCCAGGCTGTTGGAAGACAGGCTGGCAATATTCCAAAGCCCGCCGATAGAAATCCCGTCTTTTTGGGCGCCGTCTTTTGGATGCACTAACGCCAGTCGCCGAAATCCGCCGCCCTGTCTGGCTTTTACTGCGTCGGTGGTGCAAACATATTGGGTGCCATCGATGTTGGAAGTGCCGGTAGCGAGGTTGGCGGCTATCTGCTCAACCGGCGTGAGTGGTGCTCTGCCGTCTACAAAAATGGGCGTGTCCGGAGAAAGCGCCTGTGTGCCGCAAGCCGCGAGGGGAACTGCGGCTGTAAGAATGGCCGCCCATGTTTTAAATGTATGACGCATAATTAACCTTGTCTAAAAATAAGATTTAAAGGCGCAATTGAGAATTATGGTTTGTTTTTATAGCGTGTCCCTCGAATGCTGTGCGCAACAGAGTCGGACTGCCCTCGAATCCATGGCCGAGTGTCGGGGCCAGAATTTTTGCTGCGCTTATAATGCCCGGAATATTTTTCAAGGCGTCTGATGCTTCCTTTGCGGTGGCCGGGCGCGGTTTTTCCCCCGTTTCATTATGTGCGCTCGTGTCAAACAATTGGGTGCATTTTTTTACGAGATCTTCGGCGGCGGTCAAATGCGCTATCGCCGGTGCCGTATCGGCTATTCCAATCGGGGCAGCGGGAGC
>JBFWTA010000195.1:0-4986 GCA_050248075.1 Bdellovibrionales bacterium
ATCCCAGATGCGGCCGGTTATGTCGGATGTCACGCCGATATAGAGAGTGCCCGCCATGCGGCTGGCGAGAATGTATACGTAGCCACCGGTTTCGAACTCACGGCTCATGATTTTTTTCCGAAACGCTGACTGGGTCCCGGATAAATTTTTCCTACGCTACGCTTCGGAAAAATTTTCCGGGATGACGGTTATTTTTAAAACGGAATTTCGTCGTCCAGTTCAGGCGCGGCGTTGCTGCGGCTGCCACCACCACCGCCGGAATAGCCGCCGCCCATGTCTTCGTCGCCCATCGAGGGGGCACTGCTGCCGGCGCGATTGTTGTTGGCGCCGTCGAGCATGGTGAGTTCGCCGCGGTAGGGGCGAAGCACGACTTCGGTCGAATAGCGTTCCTTGCCTTCCTTGTCGGTCCATTTGCGGGTTTCAAGCTGGCCTTCGAGATAGACCTTGGAACCCTTCTTTAAATAGCGCTCCACGATGCCGACGAGGTTTTCGTTGAGCACGGAAACGCGGTGCCATTCGGTGCGGTCTTTCTTTTCGCCCGTGGCCTTGTCTTTCCAGCTTTCGGAGGTGGCGACGGAGAAGCTGGCGACACGGCCGCCGTTCTGGAACGTACGGATTTCCGGGTCCTTGCCGAGATTGCCGACGATGATCACTTTGTTGACGCTGCCAGCCATGGGGCACCTTTATGTTGAATTGGTTACGGTTGCGAAAACATGGGCCCGAATCGGGCCGAAGTCGAATCCAGTCTTACGCCAGCACAAAGAACAAAACAAGTACAAAAAAGCTGGCAATTTGATTCCCGAAGCCCCATATTACGCCGTATGCAACACACCATACACGTCCGCGGCGCGCGGGAACATAACTTAAAGAACGTCGATATCGAAATGCCGCGGGACAAGCTGGTGGTGCTGACCGGCCTGTCGGGATCGGGCAAATCCTCGCTGGCGTTCGACACCATATATGCCGAGGGCCAGCGGCGTTATGTGGAAAGCCTGTCGGCCTATGCGCGGCAGTTTCTGGAGCTGATGCAGAAGCCGGATGTGGACGCCATCGACGGCCTCTCGCCCGCGATTTCCATCGAGCAGAAAACCACATCGCGCAACCCGCGTTCGACCGTCGGCACGGTGACCGAGATTTATGATTACATGCGGCTTTTGTTCGCGCGCGTCGGGGTGCCTTATTCGCCTGCCACCGGATTGCCCATCGAAAGCCAGACGGTGTCGCAAATGGCCGACCGGATTCTGGCGATGCCGGAGGGCTCGAAGCTGATGCTGCTCGCCCCCATCGTGCGCGGGCGGAAAGGCGAATACCGCAAGGAATTGCAGGAACTGCGAAAGCAGGGCTTCCAGCGCGTGAAAGTGGACGGCGAGGTTTACGATATCGAGGACGTCCCTGCCCTCAACAAAAAATTCAAGCACGACATCGCGGTCGTGGTGGATCGGATCGTGGTGAAACCCGATCTCGGCAACCGGCTGCCGGATTCCATCGAAACGGCGTTGAAATTGGCCGACGGTATAATGATCGCTGAAATTATGTCAAAAGAAGAACGTTCGGGTTCCTCCCCCCTTGAGGGGGAGGTCAGGAGGGGGGGCCAGACGTTAGCGTCGAAATCCGCTCAAAGTACAAATAACAAAGCGGGTGTCTTGCCCCCTCCCCTACCCCCTCCCTCAAGGGGAGGGGAACAGAGCGGCACAGCGTCGAGAGAAATCGTCTTCTCCTCGAAATTCGCATGTCCGGTGAGCGGGTTTACGATTGACGAGATCGAGCCACGGCTGTTTTCGTTCAACAATCCCTATGGCGCCTGCCCCGCCTGCGACGGCCTCGGCGAAAAGCTTTATTTCAATCCGGAGCTGGTCATTCCGGATGAAAATCTGAGCCTCGAGGACGGCGCGATTGCCCCGTGGCGCAGCGTGACGTCGTCGTTTTACACCAACACGCTGGAGGCTCTGGCGCGCAGTTACAAGGCCAGCCTGCGTACGCCCTGGAAAGACCTGGATGCCAAATTCCGCGACGCGGTTCTGAACGGCACGGGCGACCGCGAGATTCATTTTCGTTACGACAATTACAACACGACAAAACCGTTCGAAGGCGTTTTACCCAACCTGGAGCGCCGGTGGAAGGAAACCGAAAGCCAGTGGCGGCGCGAGGATCTCAGCCGGTTTCAGTCGGCGCAGCCCTGCGAAGTATGCCACGGCCAGCGCCTGAAACCCGAAGCGCTGGCGGTCAGGATTGCCGGAAAGAATATCAGCGAAGTGACCGGCTTTTCGATCAAGGCCGCGGGCCGGTGGTTCAACGAGCTGTCAAAAGAGCTGACGCCGAAACAGCGCGAAATCGCGGCACGCATTTTGAAGGAGATCAACGAGCGGCTGGGGTTCCTGAACAATGTGGGTCTGGAATATCTGACGCTCGCGCGCGCCTCCGGCACCCTGTCGGGCGGCGAGAGCCAGCGTATCCGGCTGGCCTCGCAGATCGGATCGGGCCTCACGGGCGTTTTATATGTGCTGGACGAACCGAGCATAGGCCTGCACCAACGCGACAACGACCGTCTGCTGGCGACATTGAAACGCTTGCGCGATCTCGGCAACACCGTGCTGGTGGTGGAGCACGACGAGGACGCCATCCGCACCGCCGATTACCTGATCGATATGGGTCCCGGCGCGGGCATTCACGGCGGTACCGTCATCGCCCAGGGCACGCCCGCCGAGGTGGAAAAATGCGCCGAAAGCATCACGGCGCAATACCTGACCGGCAAAAAGAAAATTCCAATTCCCGAGGAACGTCGGCCAGGTCACAAGGGCAAGTTTCTGGAAGTAATCGGCGCGAAGGAAAACAACCTGAAAAACCTGCGCGTCAAATTTCCGCTGGGCACCTTTACCTGCGTCACCGGCGTGTCGGGCGGCGGGAAATCGACGCTGGTGATCGAGACGCTATACAAGGCGCTGGCGCGGCGGCTGAACGACGCGCGCGACTTGCCGGGCGCGCATGAAGCGATCAAGGGCATCGAACATATCGACAAGATCGTCGATATCGACCAGTCGCCCATCGGCCGCACGCCGCGATCCAACCCCGCCACCTATACGGGCGCCTTTACGCCGATGCGCGACTGGTTCGCCGGGCTGCCGGAGGCAAAAGCGCGCGGCTACAGCGTCGGGCGGTTTTCGTTCAACGTGAAAGGCGGGCGCTGCGAGGCTTGCGAGGGCGACGGCGTCATCAAGATCGAAATGCACTTCCTGCCCGACGTGTTCGTAACCTGCGATACCTGCCACGGCAAGCGGTACAACCGCGAAACGCTGGAGGTCAAATACCGCGATAAATCCATCGCCGATGTTCTGGACATGACGGTGGAGGAAGGCGCGGAGTTTTTCAAGGCGGTGCCGTCGATCCGCGACAAGCTGGCGACGCTGGACCGCGTGGGTCTGGGGTACATCAAGATCGGCCAGTCGGCCACCACCTTGTCGGGCGGCGAGGCGCAGCGCGTGAAGCTGGCCAGGGAACTGTCGCGCCGCGCGACCGGCAAGACGCTATATATTCTGGACGAACCCACCACCGGGCTGCATTTCGAGGATGTCCGGCGGCTATTGGAAGTTCTTCAGGCGCTGGTGGACCAGGGCAATACGGTGATCGTGATCGAGCACAATCTGGAAGTCATCAAGACCGCCGATTACATCATCGATCTCGGTCCCGAAGGCGGCGACGCCGGCGGCGAAGTCGTGGCCGCCGGCACGCCGGAAGACGTGGCGGGCGTGAAGGAAAGTTATACGGGCAAGTATCTCGCGCCGTATCTGGGCATCAAGGGCGAGAGACAGAAGAAGATGGCGTAAGATTGAAATCGACGAAATTTTTTTCGTCGATTTCTGAATTGCATATAAATAACTTTTATTATTTAGCTAGGCGTAGAGCCGAATTCGCTGCCAATGCCGCGCGCATACGTGCATCAAATTCCAATCGGCTGGCGATTGTCGGCTCACCACCGCGCGCATCCAGAAACTTCACGTTGAGGATGTCATTTGATAACTGTGCACCACCATTCCCTTTTTCATCTTTTGCTTCAGCCATGTCATATCCTTTCTCGACTTGTAAATGAAACTTACTTGATCTTATTTAGTCAGCCGAACTTGTCTACCTGTCTTTTTCTTTTCCTATTTAATTTTCTTGCTATGGTTAATCCATGACGGAAACCTCCCCCACCCCGCTCACCGATCAAACCCTTTCGCGGTTGCGAAAGCTGGTGGAGGGGAATGGGCTGACGGCGGATCAGATCGAGGTTATCGAGACGAAGGAAAAGATTTATCTGATTTACGGCCTGACCCAGCTCATTCCCTTCTGCGAGCAGAACCCGGTGCAATATCCGGGGCCGGTCAGGGGCAAGGAACGGACCGTCATGCCCAATGTTGCTGCATTGCAAACAAAGGCGATGCAGATGAAAGAAGAATTCCTCAACCGGCGCGACTGGCTGCCTGCGGCGCTTGACGAGCTGAAGAAAACCGAAGGCGAAGGCTGGGGGCTGGACGGCGGCAAGATCGCCCTGCCGGAAAAATCGGCGATCCTCGCCACGTCGGAATTATGCCCGGGATGCCATGGACGCAAGATATTCACTTGCAGTCAATGCCAGGGCAGCGGCGTCGTTGTCTGCTCGCAATGCGAAGGGCGGGGCCAGGAAATCTGCTATATCTGCAGCGGCAACGGCATCAACCCGCAGAATTACAACGAGCCCTGCCCGACCTGTAACGGCAAGAAATACGCTCCCTGCCGCTTCTGCGACATGACCGGCAGACGCGTATGCCCCACCTGCCAGGGCAAAAAGGGCACGACCTGCCCGCAATGCCAGGGCAACGGGCAATTCACGCTGGAGGTCGGGGTGGCCTGCGGCCTTACCATCAATTTCAGCATCAAGGGCGACGACTGGCCGTCGGGCATACGCCGCGGGCTCGACCGGCTGGGCGTGATAAATCTGAATAAGGGGCACGCGACCATCAAGCGTATCGA
>JBFWTA010000196.1:0-4961 GCA_050248075.1 Bdellovibrionales bacterium
TAACGATAAATTCTCTCCGCGCAAGGTCGACTCAATCCCCGCGCGCTGCAGCAACTTCTCGCCGCCGAGCGGTTTCAGGCTGGACCGCAGCATTTTCCGGCGCTGGCCGAAGGCCGCCGCCGTAACTTTTTCGATATTCTCGAAACGCACATCTGCCGGGCGGCCGGGACGCGGCGTGATATGCACGACGGTGGAATCCACCTGGGGCGGCGGCGTGAAAGCTTGCGCTGGAATATCCATCGCGCGCTCCACCCGGCTGCAAAACTGCGTAATCACCGACAACCGCCCATAGGCCTTGCCGTCCGGTTTCGCCATCAGCCGCTCGGCCACTTCTTTTTGAAACATCAACGTGAGGCTTTTATATTCCCGGATCCTGCGCAGCCAGCCGATCAGCAATTCCGTGCCTATATTATAAGGCAGATTGGCCACAATGGCGCGCGGGGCCGGCGCCAGTTTTACCGGATCGATCCTGAGCGCATCGCCCTCGATGATTTCCAGCCGCCCTTCCGCCGCCTTCACCACGTCCGCCAGGGCCGCGATACAGCGCCGGTCCTTTTCGACGGCGATAACCTTGCGCGCGCGGGTTTCCAGAAGGGCGCGCGTCAGCCCGCCCGGTCCCGGCCCGATTTCGCACACCGTGACGCCGTTCAGTTCGCCCGCCGCAGCGGCAATTTTACGCGTGAGATTCAGATCGCACAGAAAATGCTGCCCGAGCGATTTGCGGGCCATGAGATCGTGCCGCTCGATTACCTCGCGCAACGGCGGCAACCTGGCAAAATCGGAGCCTGGCACGACGCCTAATGCGTCCCGGCGCGGATATCGAGATAGGCGTTCCGGCGCAGGTCGCGCAACAGGCCGCGCGCCTGAAGCTCCAGCTTTTCGGTACCGATCTGTTCGACCACCGCGTCGTGGTCGGCCCGGCTGCCCGGTTCCTTTCGGTCGCAAACGAAAAGGATCAGGGCGCCGTTATCCACTTCCATCGCCTTGCTGGGCGTGCCGACCGGAAGATGCGTGGCCTCGCTGACCAGCCATTTCGGCGTGGTCGAAAGCTTCACGGCGCCGAGATCCTGCCATTTCCAGGCCGGAAACTGGCGCGCCACTTTCGATTTAAGGTTTTCGCAGCTCTTGATCGAGGCGCGCAGGCTTTCGGCTTCCTTCAAGGCAGCCGTCTTGTCGCCAGCCGAGCCAAAGGGCCGGAATACCTGCTGCATCCGTACGAAAGTCGCCTCGGCGGCGTTGGCATGCGGCGAGATCGTCCGCCGCTCGCGCACGCCCAGAATATGATACCCGGCCGCCGAACGCACGGGTTCGGTAATCTCGCCGGGCTTGAGCTTCACCAGCGCCCGGTTCAGTTCCGGGGCGAAAACGCCTTCCGAAATCCAGCCTGCATCGCCGCCCGACGCCGCGCTGGCGTTCTGCGAGAACTGGCGGGCCATGGCGCCGAAATTGCCGCCCTGACGCAGCTTGCTCACAAGGCTCTGGGCGAATTGCTTGACCTGTTCTTCTTCTTTCGGTGAATCAACCGGCAGGAAAATTTCGCTGACCAAAAATTCTTCCTTGCCGGCATTGGCCTTGTTGCGTTCCAGCACGGCTTCGACTTCGTCGTCGCCAACATCCACGCGCGGGCGCAATTCGCGCTGGATAACCTTGTTCCAAGCAAGCCCGGCGCGGATCTGGCCGGCCAGGGCTTCCGGCGGAATTCCGCGGCTCGACAAAAATTCGCGCATGTCGCCGCCGGGGATGTTGTTGCCCTGGGCGATGCGCGTCATTGCCTGGTTGATTTCTTCCGGCGACACGGTGATGTCGAGCTTTTTCGCCTCCTGCAGCTGAAGCTGCTCGTCGACCATGATGCGTAATATCTGGGCGAACAATCGCGCCCGCACCTCCGGCGTGTCCGGCAACCCCGACGACAGAAAGGCCATTGCCATGCGCGCGTCGACGTCGCTGGTCGAAATCACGTTATCGTTGACCACGGCGACAATGCGCGAGCTGATCTCCCCCGACGCCGGCGTGGCCTGCCGGGGCGGCTTCTGGTTGATGCGCTGCGCATGAGCCGGTCCCGCAAAGAGCGCGGCCAGGAGAATCAGCGTAAGGATTAAGCGAGTTTTCATGGCGTGATTTGATAGCACAAGACGGCGGGAAAGATAAAACCGGAATTATTCCGCCCTTTCATCGGGTTCTAGCCGTCCTCGATGTAAAGCAGAGCCGCGTTGCTGGTGGCGAAGGCAAAGACGGGAATCGCCCAGGCTGCCAGCAATACCGGCAGTTCCTGATTTGCCCCCAGTGCCGTCACCACGTTATTCAGCGAGAACACCACGCTGCCGACCAGAACGCCTGCGGCAATAAGGTTCAGCACGCCGCCCTTGCGCCCCATGCGCAACGAAAACGCCGCGGCAAAAAAAACCATGGCGCCAAGCAGAAGCGGCTGGGACAGCAGGCTCTGGAATTCCAGCTCGTGCCGGACCGGCGGCAGGCCGATCGCCCTCAGCGCCCGAATAAACCCCGGCAGTTTCCAGAAAGAAATGGTGTTCGGCGGCGCCATGCTTTCCTGAATTTTATTGAAAGTCAGGTTGGTCGGCAGCCGGTAAGGCCCGACATGTTCCGGAACCTTCTGGTCCCAGTTGAACCAGGCATCGGTGACATCCCAGTATCCTTCATGCAAAACGGCCTTCGGCGCGTCGATACGGCCGAGATAGCGGTCGTCCTTGTCGTAGATAAAGACAATAAGCGGCGAGAGCGTCAGCGGATCCGTCTTCACATGGTCGGCATGCAATAAATAATGCCTGTCCGTATCGCGCTGGCGCAGCCAGAGGCCCGCGCCCGTAAGCTCGAGGGTCGCGGCATGCTCGAGATACCGTCGCTCCAGCCCCTTATACTTGCCGTTGAATATGGCGCCGACCGGATTCAGCAAGGTGACGTTAAAAAAACTGAACAGCAGCGTGACAACCAGCGCCGGCATCAGAAACTGCCACGCCGAAACGCCCGCCGAGCGCGCAATCACAAGTTCCTGGCTGCGCGTGAGGCGCCAGAATGTGAACATCCCCGCAAACAGAACCACGAAAGGCAGAATTCGTTGCACCGTTTCCGGCATTTTATAGAACCCCATACGCAGCACCATGCCGAACGTGGCTTCGGGCCGGTTGCTGGCGCGGCGCAGAAGCTCGGCGACCTCGAACAGGAAAATCACGCCCGCCAGCACGGCCAGGAAAGCCAGAAACCACATTATATATTGGCGGCCGAGATAGCGGTTGAGGGTCCAGTGCTGGATCATGATGATGCCGTCCGCGCGGAAAACGGTCCGGCGACCCAATGTCCGAAGCGCCGCAGTTTTTCGAAATTAAGCAGCATAAGCCCTATTGCGGGAGGCCCCAGCACCGTCAGGTAAAGCCCGAAAGCAAGCCAGGGGTGACGGGCGATAAGGCTGATGAACGACATCGTCACCGCCTGCGTGGCGACAATGGCGAGCGATGCGACGAGAATACGCCTGCCCATGCCGCGCCGGTTAAATTCGCCCGACAAAATCGCCGCGAGGCCGATAAGCGCATAGGCGATAGCCAGCAGGGGCGAGGTAAGACGCTGGTTTATTTCCGACGTAAGTTTCTCCGGCGGCGAACCGGCCGCAACGCGGTCCGGCCCCGGAAACAAAAGTCCGAATATCCCCAGTTCGCGCGGGTCCGCAAGGCGCGACTCCTGCCCGCTGCGAAGATTGTTGATATCGACCACATATTGCTCGAAAGCCAGCTGCGAAAGCTGGCCCGTCGCGACATTCATTTCCTGCCGCCGGCCGTTGAAAATAAGCAGCTGGGGTTCGCCATTATTTTCAATGATCTGTCCGCGCTCGGCCATGATCGTGACCGGGGTTTCCGGCTTGCGCACATCGTGCATCAGAATGCCTTCCAGCGCCCCCCCGGCGCCGCGTTCGCGCGCATAAAAGGTAAGGCCCCGCGTGATATCGTTAAAATTGCCCGGCCGCGAAAGCAGAACGGCAAAATTATCCTTCATCGCGTACTGCAGTGCGACAAGATGCCTGTGCGCCGCCGGCGTGATCCATAGCGTCAGCGCATAACACACCATCAGGACCATGCCGGCCAGCATCAACGCGGGCCGCGCCTGGCGCATGGGGCTTACGCCAACGGCGCGCATGACGACCAGCTCGCTGTCGACCGCCAGCCGGTGATAGACGAACAGAACCGCCACGCCTACGGCCAAAGGCAGGACCAGGGGCAGAAACGTCGGCACCGAAAGCGCCAGCAACCGGAAAAAAAACCACATGGTTGCGGCATTATCGATCACCAGCGTGAGCAGGCGGAACGATTGCGTAAACAGAATGACAATCGTCACGGCCGCCGCCGCAAAAATAAAGGCGACCGACAACTGGCGAAAAAGATAAAGACTGAGGCGGTCCATGCCGGAAGGTTCCTGTGCGATTGCCGTCACCTTGACAATCAATCCTTGAGAGTTCTTTATCGTTTTTACGCCTGAATCGCAATAATTACACCGTTTAAAGGGGTCCCATGCTTGCTATCGACTTTTTGCCGTTGCGTTTGCCCGGTCAGGGTGCCCTGGCCATTACCGTGGCTTCGGGGCAAAAACTTGGCGCGGAAGGCAGCAAGCTGGATCAAAAACTGCAAGGCGCGCTGAAACGCGCCATGGCGGGCAGTTCTTTTACGGGCGCGGCCGAACAGGTGCTGGCGGTCCTTGCGCCCGCCAATATGAAACTCTCCCGTATTCTCCTTGTCGGCATCGGCGACGAAAACAAGGCCGACGAAATGACCATGCAGCGCGTCGGCGGCATGCTGTATGCAGCACTGGCGGGCGGCAAGGACACGCAGGCTACCCTTTTACTTGATACGCATAAGGAACTTGCGATTGCGCCGACACAGGCCGCCGCCTGCATCGCCTATGGCGCGCGGCTGCGTTCCTATCGTTTCGACAAATATCGCACGAAGCTCAAGCCCGAA